>JAJZHU010000204.1 GCA_021798375.1 Pseudomonadota bacterium
CACATGCGCGATCAAATCGCCCACATCCGCCCCCCGCCTGTCCTGATCGTAACCCGAAAGCGCCACCTGGCTTTGCCCCTGCCCCCGCGGATCAAGCGCAATCACATGATAATGTTCGGAAAAATATGCAATCTGGCGGTCAAAGATCCACGCCGGCATGGTCCATCCCGGCACAAACACAATGGTCTTATCGCCGGAACCCGCTTCGATGTAATGCAACCGCACCCCATCACGGGTGGTGAAAAACCGATTTTGGACCATCGGCGTCGCCGCCGCCACACCACCCAGCACGCACAACAGCCCCAAAACCAGGCCCAACGCCAGGCGGCGTCCCCATGTTCGCATCCGCAAAATCGTCCCCCACCGCCAGATTTTAAGCAATTATCTCACCAATCATTGTTGTGCAACGCGGCAAACGTGCCTATATAAATAGTTCGATGTCGAAGCAACTACCATCGATTCCACCCTTACGTCGCCAACCAACAGCTTTACCAATCAAAAGAGTTTCCCGGGATTAAGATCAATTATGCTCTATGCGATGCACGAACTCAATTACGCGGCTCTCATGCCGTGGAACATGGTGGCCCAGGCAAATCTGGCGGCCTTCTCGTCGCCCTGGCACGCCTTCTCCTACCATCCGCTCAAGCAACATCTCTCCGCCAGCAACGATCTGTTCCTGCGCATGACCCGCCGCTATCAAAAGCCTGAGTTCGGCATCACCGAAGCCAAGCTCGGCGGCACCGGAGAGACCATCGCGATCACCCAGAAAACCGTGATCGACCGCCCGTTTTGCCGTCTGCTGCATTTCGAGCGCGACACCAATGTGCCCGCCCCCAAAGTGCTGATCGTCGCCCCGCTGTCGGGCCATCACGCCACCTTGTTGCGCGATACGGTGCAGTCTTTCGTGCAAGACCACGATGTTTGGATCACCGATTGGATTGACGCGCGCGAAATACCCATTTCGGCCGGCAAATTCCATTTCGACGATTGCGTCGATTATTTGCGCGATTTCGTCCATTTCATCGGCCCCGACACCAATATCGTGGCGGTCTGCCAACCATCGGTTCCGGTGATGGCGCTGGTTTCGCTGATGGCCGCCCACAACGACCCGCTCGCCCCCACCACCATGACTCTGATGGGTGGTCCGGTCGATACCCGCACCGGCCCCACGTCGGTCAATCGCTTTGCCGAGCAACGCTCGTCGGAATGGTTCGAACGCAACTTCATCCAGTCCGTGCCGCTGCCGCACAAAGGCTTTGCGCGCATGGTCTATCCCGGCTTCCTGCAACACGCCTGTTTCGTCACCATGAACGCCGACCGGCATGGCAAGGCCTATCGCGACTATTTCAACCATCTGGTCGAAGGCGACCAGGACAGCGCCGCCGCCCACCGCGCCTTCTACGACGAATACAACGCCGTGCTCGATCTGCCGGCCGAATTCTATCTCGATACCGTGCGGCTGGTGTTCCAAAATCACGCCTTGCCCAAAGGCACCATGACGATCCGCGGCGAATTGGTGCAGCCGTCGCTGATCACCAAAACCGCCCTGTTCACCGTCGAGGGCGAACGCGACGACATCACCGGCCAGGGCCAGACCGTTGCCGCGCATAAGCTGTGCACCGGCCTGCGCGACGACCAGAAGCAACATTTTCTGGCCATGGGCGTAGGGCATTACGGCATCTTCAACGGCCGTAAATTCCGCGAGATGATCTACCCGCAAGCGCGCGATTTCATCCGCGCCCATGCACCCCAAGCAGCAGCGGTGGCATAGACCGGGGCCTGGGGAGGAAGAAACATTCCCTTTTTAAAAGGAACTTTTCTTCTTCCCCGCGCCTTCCGCCCCGCCTTTTTGCACAATTCCCCCTGTCGCAAGCTTGCATTCACCGCTAGAAGATGCGCGGCTGATCGAAATGTCAGCATACCAATCCCAGGCGCGCGATGCCGGGCGGGCGGCGGCGAACAGACGATATGTTGATAATGAGGGACGGTTGCGTATGAAAAATTCTCACCTGATCGAAGGTTCGCTGGTGGCGCTGGGCGGCTTTGTCGTTCCGTTGATGTCCACCCAACCGGCCCACGCCAACGAGATTTTTACCGCTGGACCCGGCGTCGTCTCGAACATCAGCAACTCCATCAACTCTTCCATCACCACCGTCATTATCAATGGCGGCGGCACGGTACTGTTCACCAATAACAACGCCTACACCGGCAACACAGTGGTTTCGGGCGGAACCACCTTGGGCGTGAACCAGGAAGGCGCCTTTGGCGTCACCACCGGCACCAACCCCACCATCACCCTGGGCGACGCCACCACCTCGGGCGTGCTGACGTTTAACGGCAACAGCGCCGTCAGCGGATCTGAAATCACCACCCCCCTGGTCGATGGTCACGCCCTTGTGGTCAACGCCGGCGGCGGCGTCATCATCACCAATTCCGGCACGATCACAAGCTCCGGCTCCGCCACGATCGCCAGCGCCTACAGCGCCGAAATCGGCGGCTCCATCTCCGGCACCGGGCAACTCACGGTTACCGGCGGCGGCACGTTGATCCTGGCCAACAACAACGTGTGGAACGGCGGCCTGCTGGTCAACGACGGCACGACCGTCCAGATCTACAAGCAGCACAGCCTGGGCTCGAACGGCAATCTCACCACGCTCGACAACGGCACGCTGCAATTCGCCAACAGCAAAACCCTCGATAACCTGCTCCGCCTTGGCTCCGGCGGCGGCTCCATCGACGTGCAAAGCTTCACCGGCGGCTTCACCAGCATCATCACCGGTCCGGGTCAGCTCACCGTCAGCGGCACCAGCGGCAGCCTGACCCTGAACGCCGCCGAAGCCTATACCGGCAACACGCGGGTCAACGGCGGCACACTGATATTGAACAGCGGCAGCCTGCTGGGCGACGTCACCCTCGGCAATGGCACCATCACCACCTATGCCTTTGGCAGTTCCGGCACCAACACCACCGTCTCCGCCACCGTCGTTTCCACCACCGGCAACCTCGCCGGCGTCGGCGTGATCTCGGGGGGGCTGATCGTCACCAGCGGCAGCACGGTATCGCCGGGCATCAACGGCTCGGGCACGTTGACCGTTGGATCCCTTACGGAAAACAGCGGCGGCAATCTGCTGATCGATGTCGGCTCTGGCGGCGCCTCGAAATTGGTGGTGTTAACCAACAATGCCGCGCTGAATGGCAATCTCGTGCTGAGCTACGCCAGCTACGCCCAGCCCGGCAGCTATAATTATCTGACCGTCAACGGCGTCACTACCGGCGGCTTCGCCAACGCCAACACCACCGACAAACTATTCAACGCCGGGATGAATTCCAATGTCCAAGGCGGCACGATCACCCTGACGCAAAAAACGGCTCTGCCCACCACCGATCTACCCACCATCTTCATCGCCGCCAACGATGTGGCCCGCGACGATGCGCAATTCGCCAACCGGCTGGTGCTCGACCGGATGCAATCGATCCGCACCACCGCACTGGCGCAACAAGACGAAATGGCGCTTACCGTCCACCACGAAGTGCGCGATCTATCGCCCTATGGTTTGTGGGTCACCCCGTTGGGCGGCTTCGGCAGTGCCAGCGGCGGCAATGGCGCGCCCGGCTATGCCACCAAAAAATACGGCCTTGCGGTGGGCGTGGACGGCGTGATGGCGCCTGGCTGGGTCCAAGGCATCGAGTTACAATACACCCGCGAAACCGTCACCCAGGTCGGCGGCGGCACGGCCACGGTGGCCACGCCGCGCATCCAATTCTACGGCGGCTATTGGCGCGGCCATTATGCGATCGATCTGGTGCTCGGCGCAGGCTCCGCCACCATCAACACCACCCGCAACGCCGCGGCCACCCTCACCACCACGCTGAATGGCGTGCCCATCTCGACATATTTCAACGGCAGCGCGACGGCCAAATATGCCGCCGCCGAAGCCACCGCCGCCTTGCAGGCCAGCGGCAATTATCTGATCGGACAACACTGGGTCCTGTCACCGGCAGCCGGGGTAAGATTCGCCCGCCTGTCCTCCACCGGCGCCACCGAATCCGGCACGCAATATTTCGATTATCGCGTCAGCGCACAGGCGCAGAACTCGATCAGGCCCTTCGCCGGGGTAACGGCGGCCCGCCGCTATTACCTCGACAACGGCTGGGCGTTGCTACCCTCGGCGCAAGCCGGCATCGAGGACGAATTGGGCGACAAAAACGGTTCCATTCAGGCACAAACATTCGGCGATGCCTATGTCTGGACCGTCAATGGCGTCAAACCCTCGAGCACCGCGCTCGACGTGAATTTGGCACTGGCGTTTGAAACCTCGAAACAACAATCCTTCTCGCTGAAATTCATGGGCACCGAAGGGACGAGCATCACGGACCAGACAATCATGGCGCAATACGGGTTGCGCTTCTAACCAATCCCCCCACGCTTCAGCGGTCTCCAACCCATCAGGTTGGAGCCGCGCCGGGCCTGTCTCGCTGTCAGCACAAACACCCGGCGCGCGGACCACCTCAAAATATCCACAACATAATTTGAACGCCCGGCAAAACGATCGCGATTTTGCAAATTTGAGTTGACCGTTCGGTCAGCGCCTGTCCAACTATCGCAAATCTCCACGACCCGGCGCCTGAAGACGATAGGTTTCTTCGAATTATCTACGTCATCAGGCTCTGGGTTTTTGTTTTAACGAGAAATTTTATGCCATCCAGCATTAGCAGGTGATGGCATATTACTCTACAGCCTCACCGGAACCATCATGCGCGTTGCCCTGTTCTTGACCATCCTTCTCGCGACGTTCCCCCTCGCCGCCCAGGCCCAATTTGGCGGCGGCCCCGTGCCGGTGGTGGTGGCAAAGGTTGGCGAACGCGCCGTGGCCGATACATCCGATTATATCGGCCGTATCGAAG
>JAJZHU010000205.1 GCA_021798375.1 Pseudomonadota bacterium
GCGCCGATTTGGAACAAACGGCGTCGTGGTATCAACGCGTGCTAGGCATGGAACGCGACGGCATTGGCCCCAACCAACAAACCGCGCTGAAATTCGGCGGGCAAAAAATTATTCTTCTGTCCCCCGAGGCCACCGAAGCACCTCTTGCCAAATGCACCATTCCGGGTGGGGCCGATCTATGCCTGATTACCGCCGTGGGGGCTAACGAGATAGTGAATCATCTGCGACAATGCGGGATCACCATCGTCGCAGGACCGGCGGCACGCGCAGGAGCATTGGGACCATTAACGTCGGTCTTCTGCCGCGATCCGGATGGCAACCTTATTGAAATTGGCTCCTATCTTGAACCCTGAACGCCTGGATCCAAGCCCCTCCCCTCTTCACGGTCCCAGCCTCGCCGATTTCGATTTCACTTTGCCTCCTGAATCGATCGCGCATCATCCGGCACGCCCCCGTGATTCGGCCAAATTACTGGCTGTGGGGGATAAATTGCACGATCTTCATGTGCGCGACTTAGCAACCTTGCTCCGCCCAGGCGATTTGCTGGTCGCCAACGATACCAAAGTGATCCCTGGTCAATTGTCCGCCCGACGTGGCGATGCGCGCATTGGGATCACGCTGGATCAGCCGCGTGCGGATGGCAGCTGGCACGCGCTGGCGCGCAATGCACGACGAGTCAAAGTGGGTGACGAATTGATTTTCTCGGCCGCTTTAACCGCCCAAGTACTGACACGTGACGCCGACGGCGGTGTGGTGTTGCGCTTCAATCTGGATCATGAAGATTTCTGGACTGCGCTGCACCATGCCGGGGCGTTGGCCTTGCCGCCCTATATCGACCGCCCCAACGGCCCCACCGAAGCCGACCAATCGGACTATCAGACCGTGTTCGCCACCCATCAAGGCGCAGTGGCAGCACCCACCGCAGGATTGCATTTCACTCCCCATTTACTGACAATGTTGGCGGCAAACGGCGTGGGGCACGCCAAAATCACCCTACATGTTGGGGCGGGCACCTTCTTGCCGGTGCGCACCGACGATGTTTCGGCTCATAAGATGCATGCGGAACGCGGCCTGATCACGACCGCAACCGCACGACAAATCAACGCGACCAAAGCCTGTGGCGGACGCATCATCGCTGTCGGCACCACCAGCCTGCGCTTGCTGGAATCCGCAGCCCAACCAGATGGCACGATCACTCCCTTTGATGGGGACACCAGCCTGTTCATCTTGCCTGGACACAAATTTCAAATCGTCGATCTGTTGATGACCAATTTCCATTTGCCGAAATCAACTCTGTTTATGCTCGTTTCTGCCTTTGCCGGGGTTGAGCGTATGCGCGCTGCCTATGATCACGCGATCCGCCATGGGTATCGGTTCTATTCATATGGCGATTCTTCCCTGCTGGAGCGCGCGCAACCATGAGTCTGAGCTGGAGCAAGCTGGCTACCGACGGTAATGCCCGTGCAGGAGTGCTTTCCACCGCACATGGCGATGTGCCGACCCCCGTCTTCATGCCTGTGGGAACCGCCGGCACCGTAAAAGGCATGACAGCCGATTCGGTGCGCGCCACGGGCGCCAAGATTGTGCTTGGAAATACCTACCATCTAATGCTGCGCCCAGGCGCCGAGCGCGTGGCACGGCTGGGCGGTTTACACAAACTGATGGATTGGCCGGGTCCGATCCTCACCGACAGCGGTGGATTCCAAGTAATGTCGCTGGCAAAATTGCGCAAACTTGATGCAGACGGCGTCACGTTCCGATCACATATCGATGGCCGCGCGCATCGACTGACGCCTGAAATATCAACCGAGATCCAGCATCAACTGGATGCCACCATCACCATGGCCTTCGACGAATGTACCCCGTTTCCTGCCACAGAGAAACAAGCCCGAACATCGATGGAGTTGTCGATGAAGTGGGCGACACGTTCGCGCGCAGCCTTTGTGCCACGCGATGGCTATGGACAATTCGGCATCGTGCAAGGCGGGGTTTACCCTGACTTGCGCGCCGAATCGGTATCTGCACTTACCGATATTGACTTTGAGGGTTATGCCATAGGTGGCCTTGCCGTGGGCGAGGGGCAGGAAATGATGTTCACGGTGTTGGAATCCACAGTGCCGCATCTGCCCCAGGATCGACCACGTTATTTGATGGGGGTCGGCACGCCGAATGATTTGATCGGTGCGGTAGCGCGCGGCATCGACATGTTCGATTGTGTGATACCCACCCGCGCTGGCCGTACCGCCCGCGCCTACACGTCTTGGGGCGTCGCCAATTTGCGCAACGCCCGATTCGCCGACGATGCCGGACCGCTTGACCCCGCCTGTGGATGCTTGGCGTGCCAAAAACACTGCCGCGCTTATATGCATCATCTTTTCCGTGCAGGAGAAATGCTGGGACCAATGCTTCTGACGTGGCATAATATCGCCTATTACCAGGATCTGATGAACCGCCTGCGCGAGGCGATCATCACGGGCAACCTTCAAGAAATCAGCGCACAGATCCAGGCCGGATGGCAGGAAGGAGACCAGACTTGACCGAATCCGTAACCGCCGGCCTGACCCAACTGGGGCACCAAAGTGCTCTGCCCGAGGATCCGGATCAGGCGTTGCTGGAACGCGTTGTTGCCCCGGCACAGAGCGCGCAATATTTGGTGCGCTTGACCTGCCCAGAATTCACCTCGCTGTGCCCCATCACTGGCCAGCCGGATTTCGCACATATCGTGATTGACTACGTACCCGGGATGTGGATCGTGGAAAGCAAATCGCTGAAGCTCTATCTGGGCTCGTTTCGCAACCACGGCGCCTTTCACGAGGCATGTACGATGCAAATCGGCCAAAAACTAGTTGATCGTCTCGCCCCGCGTTGGCTGCGCATCGGCGCATATTGGTATCCGCGTGGCGGCATACCGATCGACATATTCTGGCAAACTGGCGCCGCTCCCGATGGTGTATGGCTGCCCGATCAGGGCGTGCCGAGCTATCGAGGCCGTGGATGAAAGATCCACGGGCAACAATCCGTGCCAAAGCCTTGGCGCTTGGATTCGATGCCATTGGATTTGCCCCTGCCGTCCTGGGGCCCGAAGTCCGCGCGCGACTGCAAGATTTCCTCGATCAGAACCATCACGGCGAGATGGCTTGGCTGTCCGAGCGCACCGATCAGCGCAGTCAGCCGCGTGATTTGTGGCCCGAAGCCCGTAGCGTGATATGTTTGGGTCTATCCTATGCGCCAGGTAGCAATCCGTTAGCCAATTTGGCCACGCCAACCAAGGGGAATATCTCGGTCTATGCACGCAACCGAGATTATCATGATTATTTCAAAGGGCTACTGAAACATCTGGCTCAAGCCATCGTGAGCCAATTTGGATCAGACGTAAAAGTTTTTGTGGACACTGCGCCGGTGATGGAAAAGCCGCTGGCTGCCCAAGCAGGTTTGGGCTGGGGCGGCAAACACACCAACCTTGTGTCGCGCCAACATGGCTCGTGGCTATTTTTAGGTGAGATTTATACCAGCCTCGCCATTCCACCGGATACGCCCGCGGAAAATCATTGCGGCAGATGTTCTCGCTGTCTGGATATTTGCCCAACCCAAGCCTTCGATGGCCCCTACAAACTCAATGCCACCCGCTGCATATCTTATCTCACGATCGAACATCAGGGATCAATCCCAGTCGAGTTACGCACCAAAATCGGCAATCGTATCTATGGCTGCGATGATTGTCTGGCTGTGTGTCCATGGAACCACTTTGCCAAAGCAGCCACACAGCATGAAAAATTCCACCCCCGCGCCGATCTGATCGCTCCCGATCTGGCGATGTTCGCCGATTTAGGAGATGCAGCGTTTCGCATCTTATTTGCTGGATCACCGGTAAAGCGCATCGGCTGGCAACGTTTTTTACGTAACGTGTTGATCGCCATCGGCAACAGCAATGATCAGAGTCTGTTACCGCACGCACATCGCCACATAACGCATGACGACCCAGTGGTGGCCGATGCGGCGCAATGGGCAGCGAGGCAACTGACCTTATGAGCCAACTTGAAAAGCGTAGCTTCAGTCTTGCCGGACATCGTACTTCAGTGGCGCTGGAAGTGCCATTTTGGCGGGTGTTGCAGGCAATGGCAGACCGCCAAAATCGCAGTCTGGCACAACTGATCGCAGCCACTGACCGCGATCGCGCTCCCACACAAGGATTAGCGTCTGCTTTACGCTTATTGGCTCTGGAAAGCCTTCTTGATGCCGAAACACCATGTGGAAATTAGATCAGTATGCGGTCACTTGATCGCGTGAGATGGCTCGGTAAGACAAAGAGTTGGGGGCTGATGACTTAGGGAATTTGATCGCCCTAAAATCATCAGCCTCCTCCCCCGAGAATATTACGGTGATTTGTTAACAAACAGGCGGGCGGGCAGCAGGAACCGGGCGAGCGCAGGGATTAGAATCAGCGCGCCAAGCATGTTCCACACGAACATGAAGGCCAGCAGAATGCCCATGTCAGCCTGGAATTTGATCGGTGAGAAAACCCAGGTGGCAACCGCGATTCCCAACGTAACGCCCGTTAACACCACCACACGACCGGTAAACAACAGTGCGCGATAATAAGAATCGGACAAACTCATCCCCTGGCGCATGTAGGTGAGGGTGACAGTAAGCACATAAAGCGCGTAATCCACGCCAATTCCCACACCAAGCGCGATCACCGGCAAGGTGGCCACTTTAACCCCGATGCCAAGCGTGACCATCAGCGCTTCGCAAAGAATCGATGTCAATGCGAGTGGCAGCACCACACAGACCACCGCACGAACCGAGCGAAAGGCAACGTAAGCCAACACCATCACCGCGCTATATACCAACAGCAGCATTTCCGAGTTTGCTTTTTCAACGACGATATTGGT
>JAJZHU010000206.1 GCA_021798375.1 Pseudomonadota bacterium
AGCGGCGCGGGGGAGGACAGAGAGATGGTGTTCACGTCTGGCTCGATCCTTCGGGGTTTGTTGGCACTGCTGTTGGGTCTGTCTCTTAACGTGGCGGCACAGGCGCGCCCAATCAAGCTGCTTGTGCTGGGCGATAGCCTGACGGCGGGTTACGGCCTGCCGGTGGCGGACGGATTTCAGGCGCAACTGGCCGCCGGGTTGAAGGCGCGCGGGCTGGACGTGCAACTGCTCGACGGTGCGGTTTCGGGCGATACCACGGCGGGCGCGCTGGCGCGGCTGGATTGGGTGTTGGGCGAGGCGCCCGATGCGGCAATCGTGGTTTTGGGTGGCAATGATGCGTTGCGCGGCACCGAACCGGGCGAGACCAAGGCCAATCTCTTGGCAATTCTGGATCGATTGCGCGACAAACATGTGAAGATTTTGCTTTCGGGGATGAAAGCGCCGCCGAATTTAGGAAATTCCTACGCCGAATCGTTCGCGAATGTGTATCAGCAATTGGGTGCGCGGCCGGATGTATTGTTCGACCCGTTCTTTCTTGCAGGTGTGGCGGCCCATCCGGAGCTGAACCAGCCGGACGGCATCCACCCCAACAAGGACGGGGTGAAGATCATCGTGGCCCGTTTGTTGCCGCTGGTTGTGCGGCTCATCGCGGAGGTGCCGGCTTCATGAGACTTTTTGTCGCACTCGATCTGCCCTGGGAAACCAAAGAGACGCTGTCGGATTTGGCGGGGGGATTGCTCGGCGCGCGTTGGGTGCCGCCGGAGAATTATCACCTCACCCTGCGTTTCATCGGCAAAACCCTGCGCCACGAAGCCGAGGACATCGATCTGGCCCTGGCGGTGCTGCGCGCGCGCGGGTTCTCGCTGTCGCTCTCAGGGATCGGCATCTACGAAAAAGCGGGCAAGCCGGTGACATTGTTCGCCGGGGTGGAAAAAAGCCCCGGCCTCGATCATCTGCGCGGCAAAATCGAAACCGCGTTGCAGCGGGTGGGGTTGGAGCCGGAGCGCAAACGTTTCACGCCGCATATAACCCTGGCGAAATTAGACGCCGTGCCGCACGACAAGCTGGTGTCCTGGGTGCAAACCTATAGCCTGTTCAAATTGCCGCCCGTGCCGGTGGAACATTATACCTTGTTCAGTTCCTGTTTGGGCAAGGAGCGCCCCGTTTATACGCCGGAAGTGGAATATTCACTGGTGGCCTGAAATTAATAAAAGTTTTTTGTTTCTTTCTTTCAAAAAAGAAGCAAAAATTTTTATTCACTTTAGGCTGGTATGATGAAACTGGAACAACTTCGGGCGGAAATGAGGGCTCGCGGGGTGGCGGCCTATTTGGTGCCGCGCAGCGACGAGCATTTGGGCGAGTATGTGCCGCCCGAGGCCGAACGTTTGGCGTGGATTTCGGGCTTCACCGGGTCGGCGGGGTTGGCCGTGGTGTTGCTCGATCGCGCGGCGCTGTTTGTGGATGGGCGTTACACGATCCAGGCAGCCGAGGAGGTGAATGGCGAAGATTGGGAGCTGTTGCATCTGATCGAAACCCCCGCCGCCAAGTGGCTGGCCGGTGCATTGACCCAGGGCGGCGTGGTGGGCTGCGATCCGATGTTGTTCAGCGCGGATCAATTGGCGCGGTTTGAAGCGGCGGGTTTGCAATTGTCGCGCTTGGCGGAAAATCTGGTGGACGTAGTGTGGCACGACCGGCCCGCGCCGGTGATCCGGCCGGCCCGGCTGCACGGCTTGGAATATGCCGGGGTCAGCGCCGCGGCGAAACGCGCGCAGATCGCGGCAATTTTGCGGGACGCGGGCGAAGATGCGGCGATCCTGACCGATCCCGCCTCGATCTGCTGGTTGTTGAATATTCGCGGCGCGGATGTGGATTTCACGCCGTTCGTGCTGGCGTTTGCGGTGGTGCGCGATACCGGCGCCGTGACATTGATCGTGGAGCCCGCGAAAATTTCATCGGAGGTGCGGGCGGCGTTGGGCGATGAAGTAACCATCGTGCCGCGCGGCGATTTGCGCGAATGTCTGGCTGGGCTTGCCGGAATGTGCGTGCGGGTCGATGCCGCCGGGTCCCCGGCCTGGTTCGGCGAGGTGCTGCGCGAAATCGGGGCGGAGGTGGCGGCGGGCAGCGATCCTTGCGCGCTGCCCAAGGCTTGCAAGAACGAAGTCGAACAGGCGGGCGCACGCGCGGCGCATCTGATCGACGCTGTGGCAATGTGCAAGTTTCTGCATTGGATCGCGGGGGCTGCGGGCGAAAGCGAAATTTCGGCGGCCGCGCGGTTGCGTGAATTTCGCGCCGAGGGTGAAGGATTTGTGGGCGAAAGTTTTGCCACCATTTCCGCCGCCGGGCCGCATGGCTCGATCGTGCATTACCGTGTGAGCGAAGCCGGCAATCGGGCGATTATGCCGGGGGATGTTTATTTGCTGGATAGCGGCGGTCAATATTTTTCCGGCACCACGGATATCACCCGCACGATCTGGATCGGAGATGCGGAACCGCCTTTGCAGGTGCGGCAGGATTACACGCGGGTGCTGCAAGGCCATCTGGCGTTGGGCAGCATTCAATTTCCCGAAGGTCTGGCCGGGGGATTTTTGGACGTGCTGGCGCGGGCGCCGTTGTGGCGTGTGGGGCTGGATTACGATCACGGCACCGGGCACGGGGTCGGCTCGTTTCTTTCGGTGCACGAAGGGCCGATGGGGATTTCACGCGCGGCCAAGCCGGTGCCGTTGCAGGCCGGGATGATCATTTCCAACGAACCGGGATTCTATCCGGGGGATTATGGGATCCGGATCGAGAATCTGGTGATGGTGCGGAAAGTTGAAGGCTACGCCAGGAAATTTCTGGGCTTCGAGACGCTGACATTGGTGCCGTACGACCGCCGGTTGATCGATGTGGCGATGCTTTCGGCGGATGAAGTGGCGTTGGTGGATGCGTATCATCGGCGGGTGTTGGACGAGGTGGGGGTGACAGGCGGGGCGAGGGCGTGGTTGGAGGGGGCTTGCGCGGGGTTGATAGAACTACGGGAAAGCAGTAGTTTGTGATCGCGTTCGAGTGGGATGACCATAAGGCCGCGCGGGCAGAAAAACATGAGCAAGGCGAATATTATCAACAAAATGCCTTCTGATCGCGCGTTGCGGCGGGCGCGGGCGGATGGCGGCGAAGTCGAGATTTCCGCTGCCGCCAAGGCCGATCCCGATGCGCAGCCGTTTAGCGATGCGGGGATGCGGCTTGTGCCGCGCGCCAAGACGCTGCGGCGGGCATTGGGTTTGACCCAGGAGGAATTCGCCACGCGGTTTCAGATTCCGCTCGGAACGCTCAGGGACTGGGAACAGGGGCGGGCAGAGCCGGATCAGACGGCGCGGGCGTATTTGAGGGTGATTGCGGGAGATGCGGAGGCGGTGGTGAGGGCGTTGGGCGTGGGGCAGGGAAATTTGGATGCCGATTCCAGCGTGGGGTTCAGTAAACTGTCGCCGAAATTCCGTGAAATTGATATGGCTCTTAAACGGGCGAAGGCGGTGAAATGACTCGCAAATATATTCCCGTCGAGGATGTCGCGAAGGGTTGGATGAAAAACCCCCAGTTTCGGGCAGCCTATGATGCGCTTGAAGAAGAATTTGCTCTCGCTGCTGCTCTGATCAAGGCGCGGGGCGGTGCGGGCTTGACACAAGAACAGTTGGCCGCTGCCATGGAGACAACCCAGGCATTCATTGCCCGGCTGGAAAGCGGCAAGGGATTGCCCTCCACTCGCACTTTGGAGCGGTTCGCCAAGGCCACCCACACCCGCCTTCGCATCAGCTTTGAGCCCGAGGAGTTGGGGCAGGAAGCGTGAGGTCGAGTATCTGATGACAACGGATTACGGTAACGTGATTAGGGAAATGGTTTATTTGGCGTTTTGTTTTTGCGAAACCGTTTAGTAAAATGTCACCGTAATTCAGATGTCGGAGTGGTTAGTATGGATTATTTTCAAGGTGTCGTCGAAAAATATCTTCGTGCGGACCGAGCGATGTTCGTTAACCCCGAACATTTGGTTCAACTTGTTCACGGGCAGAAAATGCCTACGAAGGGAACCTCTTGGATCATTGATCTGTTGGCTGTGAATTTCCGGGAGCATAAGGTTTACCTCTGCGAAGTAACCTATTCAAAATCGCAGGCGGCATTGCTTAAGCGGTTATCGGAGCTGTCTCAGAATTGGACGGACGTTTGCAAAGCCCTTCGGCGTGATGCTCACATTCCGCTAGAATGGCCTATTCTCACATGGGCCTTTGTTCCAGAGACATTCCTTCCAAAATTTATTCCAAAGCTTAAAGCCGCCCAGTTGTCGCCGAAAATTACGACCTTAGAGATGACCTTACCATGGCGGCACTGCACGTGGAATCGTTGCGATGAGGATGACAAACCAGAAATCATACCATCTGAAATGCGCTGATAGATCGGAGGTCTGGCGATAGTTCATCATATTATCAAAAGTTTTTTGCTTCTTTTTTCCAAAAAAGAAGCCTTCCCTTCCTTCCCCTAATGCGCCTCCGCCCAATTCCCCCCAATCCCCGTCTCCACCACCAACGGCACCGAAATCACCGCCGCCTCGCTCATAATCCTCCGCGCCAAAGCAGCCGCCGTCTCGGCCTCGGACTCCGGTGCTTCAAACAGCAATTCGTCATGCACCTGCAGGATCATGCGCGCTTTCAACCCCGCCGCCACCAACGCCCCCGGCAGCCGAACCATCGCCCGCTTTATAATATCAGCGGCTCCACCCTGCAGCGGCGCATTGATCGCCGCGCGTTCCGCATAGGCTCGCATGGCGCCGTTTTTATCGTTGATTTGCGGGATGAACACGCGGCGGCCGAAGGGGGTTAGAATA
>JAJZHU010000207.1 GCA_021798375.1 Pseudomonadota bacterium
CGCACCCGCCGCCGGTGATTTACGTCACGGCGACGCAGGATGGCCAGGTGGCGATTGCGGCGCTGAAGGCGGGCGCGGTCGATTACGTCGCCAAAGATGCCAACGGTGAGTTCCCGGCACTGCTGCAAAGGGCCATCGAGGCGGCGCTCGATGCGGTTTTGCTACGCCGCGCCAAGGAGGCGGCGGAAGCCGAGAGCAAGCTCAACTGGCAACTGGCCCAATGCATCGTCGATTCCATTCGCGATCCCCTGGTGGTGCTGGAACAGGACATGACGATCGTCACCGCCAACAAGGCGTTCCTGACGATCTTCGGCATCGTCGAAGCCGAGGTGCGCGGGCGGCGCTTTGCCGAACTGGGGCAGCGCCAATGGGACGTGCCGGCGCTGCGGTATTTGATGGATAAAGTGCTGCCGGAAGACAAGCCGATCGAAAGCTTTGAAATCGAGGATGTCTTCCCTGGCCTCGGCCTGCGCGTGTTCAACCTGAACGCGCGGAAGATTTCCCGGCCGGAAACCCACACGCACCGCATGTTGCTGGTGTTCGAGGACATCACCGACCGCAAGCAACGCGAACGCGACGCCCTGATGCTGACCAATGAAATTTCGCACCGGATCAAGAATAATCTGCAACTCATCGTCGGCCTGCTCGCTTGCGAAGCCAGATCCACGGCCCAGCCCTATGCCCAGGGCTATCACGCCATGCAGGCCCGCATCGGCGCCATCGCCCAGCTTTACGACCTGATCTCGCAATCCAGCCACGGCCAGAACGTCGCCGTCGATGACTATCTGCGCGAAATCGCCCATAATATGTCAACCAGCCTGCTGGGAGGCGTCACGGGCATCAAAATCCAGGTCGAGGCCGATGAATTATCCATCGACCCCGACCGCGCCGTGCCGTTCGGCCTGCTGGTCAATGAACTGGCCACCAACGCCATCAAACACGCCTTTCCGCACGGCACCGGCACCATCGTGCTGCGCGCACGCCGGGACGGCGAGGAAATCGAACTCAGCGTCTCCGATGACGGGGTGGGCATCAAAGACAAGGATTCGGCCCCAATGCCCGAAACTCGCGGTTGGGATTATGTCGCGATCTTCGTGCGTCAACTCGGCGGCACGATTATCCCGCCGGAATCGGGGAAAACCGGCACCACCGTCAGAATTCGCCTGCCCCCGCGGCCCGCCGCCCCCACCAATCCCGGCCGTGGCGCCGCGTAACCCACCGCGTGCCCTCTTTTTGTCCAAAAACAAAGTTTCTTCCTCATCCCTTATTCCCATCCCCCCGATCCCCCTGTATTCCTCGCCGCCATGTTCTCTGCCACCAACCTCCTCGTCATTCGCGGCGATCGGATCGTGCTCGACGGCGTCAGTCTGGAGCTTGCTCCCGGCGATGCCGTCTTGTTGCTGGGCCGCAACGGCGCGGGCAAATCCACCCTGCTGCGCTCTCTCGCCGGTTTGCGTCGCCCCGACGCCGGCACCATCACCTGGAATGGTCAGGACATCTTCGCCGACCGCGATACCCACGCCACACGGGTGGCCTGGCTGTCGCATCTCGATGCCATCAAGCCAGGCCTCTCCGCGCGTGAAAATCTGCGGTTCGCCGCGCGCACGCAGGGCGGCGACATCGGCGATGCGCTGGCCAGCCTGAACCTGTCCGATCTGGCCGATCTGCCCGCGCGGATGCTGTCGGCGGGGCAGAAACGCCGTCTTTCGCTGGCCCGCATGATGTTGGGCGGGCGTCCGCTATGGGTTCTCGACGAGCCCACCAACGGGCTCGACACCGCCTCGGTCGCCCTGCTGGCATCGGCCCTGGCGATGCACCGCGCCGTGGGCGGCATGGTGATCGCCGCCACCCACATCGATCTGTCGCTGCCCGGCGCGCGTATTTTGGAGCTGGGGGCTCGATGAAGGCTTTTTTCCCGTTGATCGGCCGCGAACTCGGCCTCGCCATGCGCCACGGCGCCGATACCGTGGCGGCGCTGTTGTTCTTTGTCGTGGTTGCGGTGCTGTTCCCGCTGGCCATCGGGCCGGAACCCGGCGCACTCGGCCGCATGGCCCCCGGCATCATCTGGGTCGGCGCGCTGCTGGCGGCATTATTGCCGCTCGAACGCCTGTTCGGGGCCGATTACGAAGATGGCTCGCTCGATCTGCTGCTGCTGTCGGGCCTGCCGCCCGCCTTGATCGGTCTGGCCAAGGCGATTTCCCATTGGCTCACCACCGGCCTGCCCCTGATCGTGATCGCCGCCCCGATCGCGGTGATGCTGCATCTGCCCTCCGCCTCGATGCTGCCGCTGCTGGTGGGGCTGCTGCCCGGCACGCTCACCCTCTCGCTGCTGGGCACGGCGGGCTCCGCGATTATTCTGGGGGCGCGGCGCGGTGCGGTGCTGTTGCCGATCCTGGTGCTGCCCCTGGCCACCCCGGTGGTGATTTTCGGCGCCAGCGGCGCCGATCCCGGCAGCCTGCCGGCCGCCAAGCTACAGTCTTTGTTACTGGAATCCGCTTTCTTCGTGTTTTGCCTGCCGCTGTGCCCCATCGCCGCCGGCGCGGGCTTGCGCGCGGCGGGCGAGTAATCCCAAAATGCATTGCCGCCCACCCCACGAGATCGCTTGATCTTTGGCCCCCGCATAGGGCAAAAGGCGTCTGCCGAATTATTTTCAACAATCACAGGAGAGATTCCCATAGCCAGAGGACCGATGCCCGCCCCGCCAAAGAATGACGGGCCACGCGTGAACGAGGAGATCAGAGCTCCTCAAGTGCGTTTGATCGACCAAGACGGCGAAATGCAAGGCGTGATGAGCGCCCGCGATGCCGTCGCCCGGGCGTTTGCCGTGGGCCTCGACTTGCTCGAGATCAGCCCCAACGCTGAACCGCCGGTCGTGAAAATCCTCGATTATGGCAAGTATAAATACGAGCTTCAGAAAAAGAAAAACGAAGCCAAGAAAAAGCAAAAAGTGATTGAAATCAAAGAAGTCAAGGTTCGCCCGAACATTGATGAAAATGATTATCAAGTGAAAATGCGCCAGATGAAGTCCTTCATCGAAGAAGGCGACAAGGTGAAAGTCACGCTGCGCTTCCGGGGCCGTGAAATGGCTCACCAGGATCTTGGCGCCAAGGTGCTGGAACGTATCCGCATCGACCTTGAAAACGAGACCAAGATGGAACAATCGCCCAAGCTGGAAAACCGGCAGATGGTGATGGTGCTGGCTGCCAAATAATACCGGCCTCGCGCCTCCGGCCAAAAGTTTCTTGTATCTTTCACGCGGGAAGAGGCAGGAAACTTTGGCCTTGTGGACGGCGGGGCGATGAAACGCATGTCTGCCCCAATCCCAGATTAACTTTCTGTGTCTTTCCAAGTGCGCGTGTTGTCGTCTATAAGCACCGCATGTCCAGTTCATCGTCTTCTGTGGCAGTGCCCCGTACGGGGCGTGGGCTACATCGTTTCGCCAATCCCGGCCGGTTTTTGCGCATTGCCGCTAAAATCCAGCCCTGGCTCACCGCCTCCGCGATCCTCGCCTTGGTGCCGGGATTGATTTGGGGCCTGTTCTTTTCTCCCGCCGACTGGCAGCAGCATGATGCGGTGCGTATCATGTATGTCCATGTACCCGCCGCATGGCTGGCCTCGCTGGGATATTTCGGCATCGCCGTGGCCTCGCTCGTCGGCTTCGTGTGGCGTCACCCGCTGGCCGATCTGGCGGCGGTGGAAATCGGGCCGGTGGGCGCCGCCTTCACCGCCATCTGTCTGGTCACCGGCTCGCTGTGGGGCAAGCCGATGTGGGGCACCTGGTGGGAATGGGACGCGCGGCTAACCTCGGTGCTCGTGCTGTTCTTCCTCTATCTGGGCCATATCGCGCTCACCCGCGCCTTCGACGACCCCGAACGCGGCTATCGCGCCGGCGGCATTTTGGCGCTGATCGGCGTGGTCAACCTGCCGATCATCAAATTCAGCGTCGATTGGTGGAACACCTTGCATCAACCGGCCAGCATCAGCCTCACCGGCGCCACCATGGCCTCCTCGATGCTCGATCCGTTGCTGTTATGCACCCTCGGCTTCAATCTCACCTTCGCCGCCATCGTGCTGGCGCGCATCCGTGCGGCCGTGATCGAGCAACGCATCCGCGCCCAATTGATGGCCAGGGCAAGCAGCAGTGCGGGAGACGCGGCATGACCCATTTGTCCTATATCATTCCCTCCTTCGCCCTGGCCGTTTTATTACCCTTCTTCCTGGCCCTTTCCGCCGCAACGCGTTTATCGGCCGCCAAAAAGAATTTGGCCGCGCTCGACGGGCGGCGGAGACGCAGAAATGACACGTAAACAACGCCGCCTTTGGTTGGTCGGGCTCTGTCTGCTGGGGCTCGGCACCGCCGTCGGCCTGTCGCTCGCCGCATTGCGCCAGGATGTGGTGTTTTTTGTCACCCCTACCTCGCTGATGGGCAAAGACGCCGATCAGGCCAAAGCCGGGCGCACCGTGCGGCTGGGCGGCCTGGTCGAAGCCGGCAGCGTGAAGCGCACCAACGTCAACGGCGATTCGATGGCGCAATTCGTTATCACCGACGGCGCCAAATCCGTGCCGGTGATCTATCGCGGCATCCTGCCCGATCTGTTCCGCGAAGGGCAGGGCGTGGTGACGTTGGGTTCCTTGGATGGCAAAGGCCAGTTCCAGGCATCCGAAGTGCTTGCCAAGCACGACGAAAACTACATGCCGAAAGACCTGGAGGACGCGCTGAAGAAAGAGGGCCATTGGAACCCCGCCACCGGCGCCGCGCCACCCCCGCCCTCGGCATGGAAAAAAATGCTCGCGGAAAGCAAGATTTCATCCTGACCAGGAGCAACATGTCATCGCCCGATGGCATATTGCT
>JAJZHU010000208.1 GCA_021798375.1 Pseudomonadota bacterium
CGTGCTGCCGGGGTCGGTGGGCAGGTCGATGATGTCGTGCTGGTGCAGATGCGGGGCGAACAGGGCGTGCATCCCTTCCTCGGGGTCGCACACCGCCATGGTGGCAAAGGTGTCGCCGTGATAGGCTCCCTTGAAGGCAAGGCAGCGGGTGCGTGTGGCAATGCCCTGGTTGAGCCAATATTGCGCCGCCATTTTCAGCGCGACCTCGACGGCGACGGAGCCGCTGTCGGTGAAAAATACCCGCTTGAAATCGCCCGGCAGCAGTTTGATCAGCCGCGTGGCGAGATTCCACGCCGGGGCGTGGCCAAGGCCGCCGAACATCACATGCGGAAAAGCCGCCAGTTGGCGTTCCACCGCGGCGCGAATGTGCGGGTGGTTGTAACCGTGGCAGGCGGTCCACCAACTGGCGATGCCGTCGATCAGATCGCGGCCATCGGCCAGGGTGATGATGCTGCCCTCGGTTTTGATGACCTCTAGCTGCCGTGCGCCCGCCAGCGGCGTATAGGGCAGCCAAACCGAGGCGGGATTCATTGCGGGCGGGATTCGGGCCTCAGCCCGAGGCGTTCGAACAAGGCGCGGTCGGCGGATTCCTGCGGATTGGGCGTGGTCAGCAGGCAGGATCCGTAGAAGATCGAGTTCGCCCCCGCCAGGAAACACAGCGCCTGCATTTCGTCGCTCATGCTTTCGCGTCCCGCCGACAGGCGCACATGGCTGGCGGGCATGGTAACGCGGGCGGCGGCGATCAAACGCACGAATTGGATCGGATCGGTGGCGCCCACGCCTTCAAGTTTGGTGCCCTCGACCTTGACCAGCAGATTGATCGGCACGCTTTCGGGGTGGGCGGGCAGTGCGGCGAGGGTGGCGATCAGTCCCGCCTGGTCGTCTTCGCTTTCGCCCATGCCGACGATGCCGCCGCAGCAAACCTTCATGCCCGCATCGCGCACATGGGCCAGCGTGTCGAGCCGGTCCTGATAGGTGCGGGTGGTGATGATCTCGCCGTAAAATTCGGGCGAGGTGTCGAGATTGTGGTTGTAGTAATCAAGCCCCGCGCCCTTGAGCTTGAACGCCTGGTCGGCGGTGAGCATCCCCAGCGTGGCGCAGGTTTCCAGCCCGAGTTCCTTCACACCCGTCACCATCGCCGTGACCACATCCAGGTCGCGTTCCTTCGGGCTGCGCCAGGCGGCACCCATGCAAAAGCGGGTTGCGCCCGATGCCTTGGCGGCGCGGGCTTCGGCCAGCACGGATTCGACCTGCATCAATTTGGTGGCGGAAAGCCCGGTGTCAGCGCCGGCGCTTTGCGGGCAATAGCCGCAGTCTTCCGGGCAGCCGCCGGTTTTGATCGACAACAGCGTGCTGATCTGCACCTCGGCCGGGTCGAAATATTCGCGGTGAACGCTTTGCGCCAGATAGATCAGTTCGGGGAACGGCAGGGCAAGCAAGGCGCGAACTTCGTCGCGGGTCCAGTCGTGGCGCACGTTGGTCATTTGGGTGTCTCCGAAGGCCATGTTGGGTTTGACTTAGCGAAATATCGGCCAATACACCAGAGGCCGCGCGGCCTCTGGCCTTCTGGGTGCAACATGGGCATATTGCGGTCGCACAACCTAGCCGAGCTGTTTCATGACCCAGAAGCCTGAACTCCGCATTCTTCTCGCCGGCCCGCGCGGCTTTTGCGCCGGGGTCGATCGCGCCATCCGCGTGGTGGAGGAAGCAATCCGCCGCTTTGGCGCCCCGGTGTATGTGCGCCACGAGATCGTCCACAATCGTACGGTGGTCGAACAACTAGAGGCGCAGGGCGCTGTCTTTGTCGAGGAATTGCACGAGGTTCCCGCCGATGCCACCGTGGTGTTCTCGGCCCATGGCGTGCCGAAATCGGTGCCGGAAGAAGCCGAGCGGCGGAAATTGCTGTATCTCGATGCGACCTGCCCGTTGGTGAGCAAGGTACACCGCGAAGCCGAACGGCATTTTGCCGAGGGCGGCGAGGACACGCGCCATATCCTGATGATCGGCCACGCCGGACACCCGGAAGTGATCGGCACGATGGGCCAATTGCCGCCGGGCGCGGTAAGCCTGGTGCAAAACGCCGAAGAGGCCGCGGTGATCGTGCCCGCCGACCCCACCCGTCTGGCGTTTATCACCCAAACCACGCTTTCGGTGGATGACACCGCCGAGATCGTGGCGATCCTGCGCACCCGATTCCCGCTGATCGAAGGGCCGAAAAAAGAGGACATCTGCTACGCCACCACCAATCGTCAGGCGGCGGTGAAGGCTTTGGCCTCCGACAGCGATCTGGTGATCGTGATCGGCAGCCCCAACAGCAGCAATTCGCAGCGTCTGCGCGAAGTGGCCGAGCGGGCCGGGGCAACCAAGGCCGTGCTGGTGCCGCGCGCCATCGATTTCGATTGGGCGCTGATGGAGGGGGTGAAAACCCTGGGCCTGTCGGCGGGGGCCTCGGCGCCTGAAACTTTGGTGCAGGAAATGATCGATCAATTGGCCGATCGCTTTGTGCTGACCATCGAGGAACGCCGGGTGACCGAGGAAGACGTGATTTTCAAGCTGCCGGCGCCCTTGCAAGACCTCTCGGCCGCGTGATCGGGGATGGCTGTTTACACCGAGGTTTCGGACGAAGCGTTGCGTGCGTTTTTGGCAGAATACGACATCGGCCGGCTGGTGTCCTATCGCGGCATCGCCGAAGGGGTCGAAAACAGCAACTATGCGCTGCGCACCACGGAAGCGGATTACATCCTGACGCTGTATGAACGGCGGGTGGATCCGGCCGATCTGCCGTGGTTTCTCGGGTTGATGGCGCATCTGGCCGATCATGGCGTGGTGTGTCCGCAACCCGTCGCCGGGCGCGACGGCGAGAAATTGCGGCCGTTGTGCGGAAAACTGGCGGCGATCACCAGTTTTCTGCCGGGGGTTTGGCCGCGCCGGGTGGAATTGGCGCATTGCGCGCCGCTCGGGGGGGCCTTGGCGGCACTGCACCTGGCCGGGGCGAATTACGCGGCGGTGCGGCCCAATAACCTGTCGCCACAACATTTCCAGCCGCTGTTGGATGCCTGCCTGCCGCGTGCGGATGAATTGGAACCGGGCTTGGGCGCGCAACTCTCGGCCAGTCTGGCGGCGATCCTGCGCGATTGGCCTTTGGTGCTGCCGGTGGGGCAAATCCACGCCGATCTGTTCCCCGACAATGTGTTTTTCCTCGATGGCCGGATCTCCGGCATCATCGATTTCTATTTCGCCTGCACCGATTATTACGCCTACGACCTCGCCATCTGCCTGAACGCCTGGTGTTTCGAGGCCGATGGCGCCTTCAACGTCACCAAGGCCCGGGCGCTGCTGGGCGCCTACCGGACATTGCGGCCACTGTCCGACGCCGAACTGGCGGCCCTGCCGGTGCTGGCGCGCGGGGCGGCGATGCGGTTTTTGCTCACACGGTTATACGATTGGCTGCACACGCCTGCGGGTGCCATGGTGACGCCGAAAAATCCGTTGGAATATTGGAAAAAATTACGCTTCCACGAAGCCGCTGAAGGTGTCGCCGCTTATGGAATCTGACACAAAGCCATTCGTCGAAATCTGGACCGATGGCGGCTGTAAACCCAACCCCGGCCCCGGCGGCTGGGCCGCCATCCTGCGCATGGGCGCGCATGAAAAAGAATTGATGGGCTACGACGACGATACCACCAACAACCGCATGGAACTCACCGCCGCCGCCTCGGCGTTGGAGGCGTTGACCAAACCCTGCAAAGTGCGGCTGCACACCGACAGCGAATATGTAAAAAACGGCATTACCCGCTGGCACACCGGATGGGTGCGCAAGAATTGGCGCAACGCGGCAGGGGATCCGGTAAAAAACATGGATCTGTGGCGGCGCTTGCTGGACGTTTCGGCCAAGCATGACGTGGAGTGGTTGTGGGTGCGCGGGCATAACGGACACCCGGAGAATGAGCGGTGCGATAGGTTGGCGACGCGGGCGCGGGAGGAAGGGCCGAAGTAGAAGGGGAAGGGAAGTCTTCTTTTTTGTAAAAAAGAAGCAAAAAACTTTTGATGATACAGGGCATTAACGGCGCCGTTGTTTCATGGCGAAAACTTGCAATCGGGACGCGCATTGATCGTCTCAATCTCCGCTTGTTTTTGTAGTCCAATTGTGACTACATTAGAGCATGATCGCCGCAGGTTGAATAACACGTAGGCGTGAATCATGCGTAAAAACAAAAAGCTAGAGCACGTTCGTCGCGCATATATGGTTCAACGTGATCCGAACGTGCTCTAGAGCATGATCGCCGCAGGTTGAATAACACGTAGGCGTGAATCATGCGTAAAAACAAAAAGCTAGAGCACGTTCGTCGCGCATATATGGTTCAACGTGATCCGAACGTGCTCTAGAGGCGATTTTGAGGAGAGGCACCATGAACACCGCCGATAGTTATGTTCGGGCCCGGATAGACACGGACACCAAAGAACGCGCTGCGGATGCGCTTGAAGCGATGGGCCTGACCATCTCCGACGCCATCCGCCTGCTGATGTTACGCATTGCCGACGAGCGCCGTCTGCCCTTCGAGATCAAGGTGCCAACCCCTGCCACCCGCAAGGCGATGGCCGAACTCGAGGCCGGCAAAGGCAAACCCTTTGCCAACATCGAGGAGTTGATGGCAGACCTCCATGCGGACGATTGAACGCTCGACTGCGTTCAAGCGCGACTATAAACGCGAGGCCAGGGGGCGGCACAAGGCGACGCTCGATGTCGATTTGATTCCGGTTCTCGGCGCCCTGGCCGACGACAAACCTTTGGAGCCGCGCCACCGCGATCATGACCTGAGCGGAGATTGGGCAGGCTATCGGGA
>JAJZHU010000209.1 GCA_021798375.1 Pseudomonadota bacterium
TGAAAAATTCCCCGGCACCCCGGCGCTGTTGTCCACCGCGATGAAATCGGTGGGCGAGGCGATGGCCATCGGCCGCTCTTTCCAAGAGGCGTTGCAAAAGGGCCTGCGCAGCATGGAAACCGGGCTTTCCGGCCTGGATGAAATCGAGGCTCCCGGCGACGGCGGACTCGATGCCTTCCGCGCCGCACTTTCCACCCCGCGCCCCGATCGTTTGCTGATGGCCGGCCAGGCCCTGCGCGCCGGCATGAGCGTGGAAGACATCCACGAAGCCTGCAAATTCGACCCCTGGTTCCTGCGTCAACTGGAATCGATCGTGCTCGCCGAAAAGAAAATCGCCGCGGAAGGCTTGCCGCAGGATGCGATGGGCCTGCGCCGTATCAAGGCGATGGGCTTTTCCGATACCCAACTCGCCCGTATCACCAACCAAAAACCCGCTGATATTATGGCATTGCGCGAAAAACTGGATGTGTGGCCGGTTTACAAGCGCATCGACACCTGCGCCGCCGAATTCGCCTCCGGCACGCCTTACATGTATTCCACCTATGAAGGCGGCTTCGGCGCGCCGGTGTGCGAGGCAGCCCCCACCGGCCGCAAAAAAGCGATCATTCTGGGCGGCGGGCCCAATCGCATCGGGCAGGGGATCGAATTCGATTATTGCTGCGTCCACGCGGCCTATGCCCTGCGCGAGGCGGGTTACGAGACCATCATGGTCAATTGCAACCCGGAAACCGTCTCAACCGATTACGACACATCGGATCGTCTGTATTTCGAGCCGCTGACCGAAGAAGACGTGCTGGCGCTGATCCGCCGTGAAATGCAGGCGGGCACATTGCACGGCTGCATCGTGCAATATGGCGGCCAAACTCCGCTGAAACTCTCGCAGGCATTGGAACGCGCCGGGATTCCCATTTTGGGCACCAGCGCCGACGCCATCGACATGGCCGAAGATCGCGAGCGTTTCCAACAGCTTTTGCACAAGCTCGGCCTGCTGCAACCGGAAAACGGCATCGCCCGCAGCGCCACCGAAGCCGAGATCATCGCCGAGCGCATCGGCTTTCCGGTGGTGATCCGTCCCAGCTATGTGCTGGGTGGCCGGGCGATGGAAATTGTCTATGACCGCACAGGCCTCGCGCGTTACATGCGCGAAGCGGTAAAGGTTTCGGGCGACAACCCGGTGCTGATCGATCGCTATCTCAACGACGCCATCGAGGTGGACGTGGACTGCATCTCCGACGGCAAAACCATCTATGTCGCCGGCGTGATGGAACACATTGAGGAAGCGGGCATCCATTCGGGCGACAGCGCCTGTTCGCTGCCGCCCTACAGCCTTTCGCCCGCGATCATTGCCGAACTGCATGATCAGACCAAGGCGATGGCGTTGGCCTTGAACGTGATCGGCCTGATGAATGTGCAATTCGCTATCAAGGGCGAGACGATCTATGTGCTGGAGGTCAACCCCCGCGCCAGCCGCACCGTGCCATTCGTGGCCAAAGCGACCGGCGTTGCGGTGGCCAAGATCGGTGCCAGGGTGATGGCGGGCGAAAAACTCGCCAGCTTTAATTTGGAAAACCGCGCCGTGTCGCGCCATGTGGCCGTGAAAGAAGCGGTGTTCCCCTTCGCCCGCTTCCCGAACGTGGATACGTTGCTCGGCCCCGAGATGAAATCGACCGGCGAGGTGATCGGGCTCGATTACAGTTTCGAACGCGCCTTCCTGAAAAGCCAGATCGGCGCCGGGGTCAAACTGCCCGAATCCGGCACCGTATTCCTGTCGATCAAGGACAGCGACAAGCCCGCCACGGTTCTCTTGGGCCGCCGTCTGGTCGATATGGGCTTCAAGATCCTCGCCACCCGCGGCACGGCGCAACGTCTGCGTGACGCCGGGATCGAGGTTTCGGTGGTCAACAAGGTGCTCGAAGGCCGCCCGCATTGCGTCGATGCGATACGGTCGGGCGAGGTGCAATTGGTGATCAACACCGCCCAGGGCGCGCAATCGGTAACGGATAGCTACGATATCCGCCGCAGCGCCCTCACCGGCGGGGTGCCGCATTACACCACCCTGGCGGGCGCGCGCGCGGCGGTGCTGGCGATTGCGGCGATGAAAACAGGGACCCTTGAAGTGGCGCCACTTCAGGCGTATTTTCACTGATCATGCGACAGAGCAACGCGGCGGAGTGACCCCACTCCGCCGCTTCTCTGTCTCCAAGCCCATTGTCTGGTTCCACATTTAATCGTTCGAGGATCGCGCCTTGCAGAAATTCCCGATGACCGCCCCCGGCCTTCAGCGGTTGGAGGATGAGCTACGCCAACTGAAAAGCGAAGAACGCCCGGCGATCATCCGCGCCATTGCCGAAGCCCGCAGCCACGGTGACTTGTCGGAAAACGCCGAGTATCACGCCGCGCGCGACCGCCAATCCTTCATCGAAGGCCGCATCGCCCAGTTGGAAGAAGTGATCTCGGCGGTTGAAGTGATCGATCCTTCCACCCTGTCGGGCAATCAGGTGAAATTCGGCGCTCATGTGCATCTGATGGATGAAGAGACCGAAAAAGAGGCCACCTATCAAATTGTCGGCGTCTATGAGGCCGACATCACCCACGGACGGCTTTCGGTCTCGTCGCCTTTGGCCAAGACCCTGATCGGCAAGAAAACAGGCGACAGCATTTCCGTGCCGGCGCCCGGCGGAGATCGTACCTATGAAATCCTCGACGTTCGTTATGGCGGATAAAATCGACCTGCTTGCCGGGCTTGCGGAAGTCCGCGCCGCCGCCAAACGCATCGAGGGAAGGGTGTTGCGCACGCCTTCGATCGTGTGCGATTCGCTCTCGCGCGCCCTCGGCGCCACGGTGATCCTGAAGCTGGATAATCTCCAGGCCACCGGCGCCTTCAAGGAACGCGGTGCCGCCAATAAATTGGCCACCCTGACCGAATCCGAACGCAAAAACGGCGTCATCACCGTTTCCGCCGGCAATCACGCCCAGGCCGTGGCGCGTCACGCCAGTCTGCTTGGCATCGATGCCACCATCGTGATGCCCAAAACCACGCCGGTCACCAAAGTCACCCGCACCCAAAGCTGGGGCGTGCGCGTGGTGCTGGAAGGCGAGGATTTCACCGAATCCACCCAAATCGCCTACCGCCTGATGGCCGAACAAGGCCGCGTGTTCGTGCATCCCTACGACGACGCGGCGATTGTCGCCGGTCAGGGCACGCTGACCCTGGAATTGCTGGAAGATCACCCCGAAATCAACGTGCTGCTGATGCCCGTCGGCGGCGGCGGCCTGCTCGCCGGAGCGGCGCTGGTGGCGCGGGCACTCAACCCCAAGATCGAAGTTTACGGCGTGGAAGTGGCGGCTTATGCCCCGATGGCGCAACGCCTGGCGCACCAGCCGGTGGCCGTGGGCGGCCCCACCATTGCCGAAGGCATTGCCGTGCGCGACATCGGCGAATACCCGTTCCACATCGCCGAACAACTGGGCCTTGAAGTTCTGGTCGTGTCGGAACGCGCCATCGAGGAAGCCGTGGCGCTGCTGGTTGAATCCGCCAAACTGGTGGGCGAGGGCGCCGGCGTCGCCGGTCTTGCCGCCTTGATGTCCAACCGCGAGCGTTTCGCCGGCAAGGTGATCGGCATCCCCATCTCGGGCGGCAACATCGACGCCCGCATCCTCTCCAACGTGCTGATGCGCAACCTGCTGCGCGATGGCCGCCTGCTGCGCCTGAACCTGGAAATCCCCGACCGCCCCGGCGTGCTGGCCGACATCGCCACCAAAATCGGCGTTTCCGGCGGCAACATCATCGAAGTCTCCCACCAACGCCTGTTCGGCTCCCCCAGCGTGCAGGCGGCGATTCTGGAAGTGATGATCGAAGCGCGCGACCCCCAACACGCCGCCGAAATCACCAACAAACTGGCCGAGAGCTACGTGGTGAACCGGATTTAACAGCAAGCCGTAGGATGGGTGAGCGCAGCACTACCCATCAAATCTCGCGAGGCATAACCATGGCCAAGGGCGAGCACTCGCCCGCCATTTTTATGTCGTGATTAATACGGGTGTAATACCAGACGGCGTAAAGTTTGACCCAGCTCTAGCCCCGCCGTCATTGCGAGTTCTTGCGCGGCAATCCATCATCTTTCTTTCTTTTGCGGCCAGGAAAAAAGCGAAGATGGATTGCTTCGCAAGAGCTCGCATGACGACGTCACAAGGGTCAGTCTCTACGCGGTCTGGTATAAGGCGGACAATGCCGCCTTCCCAATCACTTATCCCCCCAAACCTCCCGCGCTACTTCAACCACCAACCGCAACTTCGCCCGCTGCGCTTCCACGGCGATATCATTGCCATGCACCGTGCTGGAAAATCCGCACTGCGGCGACAGCGCCAATTGTTCCAGCGGCGCGTATTTGCTGGCCTCGTCGATGCGGCGTTTGATGTCGTCCTTGGATTCCAATTGCCCGAATTTGGTGGTGATCAGCCCCAGCACGGCGATCTTGTTGCGCGGCAAAAAGCGCAATGGCCGGAAATCGCCGCTGCGGTCGTCGTCATATTCCAGGAAATAGGCATCGAGATTCATCTCGGCCAAAAGCGCCTCGGCCACCGGCTCGTAATTGCCGCTGGCGGCATGGGTGCTGCGGAAATTGCCGCGGCACAAATGAACCGCCAGGGTCATGCCGGCGGGCTTCAATTCCACCACCCGGTTGATGAACGCCGCATAGCGGTGCGGCAATTCATTGGGATCGTCGCCGCGCTGGCGAGCCGCCTCGCGCATCCGCTCGTCGCACAGATAGGCCAGATTGGTGTCGTCCATCTGCACATAGCGGCAACCGGCGGCGAAC
>JAJZHU010000210.1 GCA_021798375.1 Pseudomonadota bacterium
GCTGCACGGGGTGAATGATCTGCCGGGTGCTTTGATCCAACTCCGCCGGGCGCTGCGCCCGGATGGGTTGTTTTTGGCCTCGATCCCGGTGCTGGGAACCCTGAGCGAATTGCGTGCCGCCCTGGCCCAGGCGGAAACCAAGTTGCGCAACGGCGTGGCCTCCCGCGTTGCCCCATTTCCCGATCTGCGCGATTGCGCGGGATTGTTGCAACGCGCGGGATTTGCGCTGCCGGTGGCTGATTTGGAAGAAATCAATCTGCTGTATGCCAATCCGCTCGCCCTGCTGCGCGATCTGCGCGCTGCCGGCGAAACCAACGCGACCATTCACCGCGATCGTCGCATTCCACCGCGCGCTTTGTTCCCCCAAGCATTGGCGTTGCTGCCTAACGCGCGGGATCGCACCCCGATCAGTCTGAAAATCGGTATGCTGACGGGTTGGAAATAGTCACGCTTGCTTTGCGGCGCCAATCCCATCAAAACGGCGTAAATGGAATTCGATCAAGCCCTGATTGTAAGCGAAGCCTATGCCGGCCTTCAGGCCCAAGCGCTGGGTCTGGCCGAACGCGCCCTGTTGCCCACGCAACTGCGCCCGCTCACGCCCAAATTTCCGTGGAGCCGTCTGCCCGCCCGCCTGTGGCCCAATCCACTGCAGGTTACTGATTTCGGCAAGATTCCCAGCAACGACCTGATCATCGGCTGCGGTGGCGTGGCGGCGAGCGTGACCGCCCGTTTGCGCCAAAAAGGGCTGCGCGTGGTGCAGGTGCAAAACCCGCGCATGGATCCGCGTCTGTTCGATCTGGTGGTGGCCAATTATCACGATGAAATGACCGGCCCCAATGTGCTGGTCACCCGCACCGCCCTGCACCGCGTCACCCCGGCCAAATTGCGGGCGGCGCACGATGTTTGGGCGCCGCGTTTTCAGCATTTCCACCGCCCGCTGGTGGCTGTGCTGGTGGGCGGATCGAATGGCCGCTTTCGCTTTGGCGAAGGCGAAGCATTGGCACTTGCCACGAAACTGAGCGCGATGGTGAAGCGCGACAATGTAAGCCTGATCGTCACCCCGTCGCGGCGCACCGGCGATGCACAAATCGCCATACTAAAGCGTGTTTTGGAGCCGCTGGGCACCTATATATGGGATATGCAGGGCGAAAACCCGTATTTTGGTTTGCTTGCCGTCGCCGACGCCATCGTGGTGACGATGGACAGTGTCTCGATGGTCTCGGAAGCAGTCAGCACCAGCGCGCCGGTGCTGGTGCAATCGCTGCCGGGTAAATCGCGGCGCATCGGCTTGTTTTCACGGATGCTCGAACGCGAAAAACGCGTGCGGCCATTTGCGGCGAAGCTGGAGACGTGGGCCGTCGAGCCCATCGACGATACGAACTGGGCCGCGGCCGAAATGCTGCGGAGGTTGGGGGAATAAAAAGCCGATGTTGAATATTCAGACTTTCGACGCGCGTTCGGGCGGCAACGTATTGTATAAAGCCATGGCCCATCCGCTGGCGGCGGAACAGGCGGTGAAACTGTTTGAACAACTGCGCGGCTTCGACAGTATCGCCGTTTTCGACCCCGACAATATCGCCTCCGCGCTGTTCGCCATGCACCCGGATGCGCCGGAGATTACGGCGATCTATGTCCAGGACATCGCCGAAGTGGGCACCAGACGCATGGGCCTGTGGGCGCGCGCGCTGACCGAATTGCCGCAATCCCACCACCAGGCCTTGCTTATCGCCAGCTTCAACGCCGATCGTATCCGTGCCCGCCTGAGCCATTTCCTGCCCGGCGCGATACGGATTTTCGATCTCGATGCATTGCGCATCCCCGAATCGCATCTATCCGTGCCGGGGCATTATCTGGATCGGTTGAATTTCGCCACCAATTACGCCTTTTTCCGTGAACAGAACGGGCTTTCCACCCGGCTGGTCACCGCCAATTACTGGGCGGGCTATGGCGCCAAGCGAGTGCGGCTATGGCTGCGTCTGTTCGATATCACCGGCGCCGTATTGGCGCAGTGGGAGCAGGAACTTTCCTCGGGTGCAAACAGCGCCATCCGCGGCGTGGTGATCGACAGCGCCGAGGTGCGCAAACGGTTCAACCTGCCGGAATTCACCGGCCAATTATTCATCCACGCCATCGGCGCCGCCGGGCATGATGTGGTGAAATACGCGCTGGATAGCTACGCCCATGGAGATGACGCACAAGGTGGGGGCGATTCACTTTCCTGCACCCATGACGCCAATGCCTGGCCCTCGGAACGCTATGCGGGAATGCCCGCTCCGGCACCGGGCGAACAGGTGGTCTTGTGGGTGCAAAACAGCCACGCCACGCCAATCCCGGCCGGCGGTATCGCGCTGGACCGCATGGGCGCCGAGCATCCGGTGTTGCTGAACCAGGAAATTGCCCCCTATGGCACCTTGGCGATCGATGTGGGCGACATGCTGCCCGGCATAAAATGGCCCGCCCAGATTGAATTGCGATCCGGCCGCCACATCGTGCGCCCGCGTTACGAAGTGACAAAAGCCGGCCGCACCCGCATCGCCCATCTAAACGTGGAACGCGCCGACCTGCGCCCCGATCCAGGCATAAAAATGCTGCCCGAACAAATGGGCCGTGGCTATCTGCTGCCCTTCCCTTTGCTGCCGCGCGACCGTTTTCGGTCCATCATCTTGCCGACGCCAATGGCGCAATCGCAGATCAATCTGCCGCTGCGACTTGAAGTGTTCGATCGCAATGGCGTGAAACGCGGCGAGAAATTCCTCGGCAATCTGCCGCGCGTGCATGGCGTGGCAGAGGATCTGGCCGAATTCGATCTCGATTCAGGGCACGGCGAACTGCTCTATGATTTCAGCAATGGCGGCGATGCCGATGGCTGGCTGCACGCCTTGATGCGCTATGAAGACAAAAACTCGGGGCATATCGCTGAATCAAGCTTCGGCGCCCATATCTATAACACGCTGATGATTTATCGTGACGAGCCGCAATCCTATTCCGGCCCGGCGCCCGGCCTTACCACCCGCCTGTTTCTGAAATTGGGCGACGACACGCGCCGCAGCTTTACCTGCCTGATCTACCCGGCCTCCGGCCCGTGGGCGGCGCAATCATCGACTCGTTTCCTGCTGATGAATGCCGAAGGGATCGAGATCGCCCAAGCCGAGGTGCCGATTGCCTGCTCGGGGTCGGCGTTGGTCTTCCCCGACGAATTGTTCGGCCCCGCCTTGGTGCTTGAAGCCGGCATTGGCGGCTATGTGCTGATCCGCGATGTCACCTGCCGCTTGTTCGGCTATCACGGATTAATGGATCAAAAAGGCGGGTTCTCGCTGGATCATATGTTCGGATTCTGAATGGATTTAGGCCGAGCCATGAGATATCCTGGATGAATCCATTTGAACCAGGGAGAATTTTCATGATCCGTGATTACATATTGGCGGGCGTCATCGCCGGTTGTCTGGCGCAGCCCGCATTGGCCGCGCGCACCAAAAAGCCGGTCGATCAGCACGACGCGATCAAGGCGCTGATCCACCCCGGTGCCGCCTCGCGCAAGGTGGAAGCCGCCAACCGCGCCACCGCCATCGAATTCTGGCAGGCGGTCGCATTCGGCCCCGCGGGCGAAGACGACAGCAAATATCTGTCCCCCAGTTTCATCAGCCATGTCCCCGGCCTGCAAGGCAATGGCCAAGCCTTTGTAAACGCACTGCGGGCGCGTGAACAAATGCTGAAGCCGGGCAACAACAAAAAGCCGCTGTTCGCCCTCAGCAATGGCGAGCTGGTAATGATCGGCCAGGGTATAGACGCCAAAAATCCACAAGCCGCGTTCCGGGTAAACGTGGTGCGGCTGGTGGATGGAAAAATCACCGAATATTGGGCCGCGGGCGGATAAAGGAATCGCTTTTTACGAATGCCGGAAACGCACGGAATAAGAACGATTCCGTGCGCCATCGTTATGCCCGCCATTTACGATTTGTTTAAGCAGGAGACATGCTTTTACCAAGAATCATATCCGCCGCCCTTTCGGCGATCATGATCGTGGGCGCATTGGTGTTGCCGGATACCAGACGCGGCATGATCGACGCATCAACAACGCGCAAGCCGGAAATGCCATGAACCCGCAATTGCGGATCCACCACGGCATTCGGGCCATGACCCATCTGGCATGTACCGACGCCATGATATAACGTCGCCCCGGCCATTTTGGCGTATTCGATATAATCATTGTCGGACATAACGGCCGGGCCGGGCATATATTCATGGTCGATGTAGGCGCTCAGCGCCGATTGGGCCGCGATTTTACGCGCCAGCTTCAAACCCTCGATCGCAACCTGCTGATCTTCGCTGGCGGAAAAATAATTCGGCCTGATCGCTGGATGAAGATTGGGATCGGTTGATTTGATATGAATCGTGCCCCGAGATTCCGGGCGCAATTGACACGGCGTGATGGTCACACCAGGACTGCGTTCCAAAACCAGCGATTGTGACTTGATAAGTTTCTCGATGTCCATCGTTGCCGGCTGCATATGAAACTGCACATTTGGATTTTCCAATCCGGCCCGCGTTTTGGCGAACGCCACCACATGGGCAACAGGGAGCGATAAAAGCCCCTTGCGCAAAAACGCATATTTCATCAGCTCGTTGATAAAGCGCGGCCCCCTGGACAATTCATTGACCGACATGGTGCCGGGCTTCAGGCGAAATTGCGCGTTGTACATGATGTGATCCTGCAAATTCTCGCCTACGCCTGGCAAGTTTGCGACCACTGGAATCCCCAGATCGGATAAGATATCCCCCCTGCCCACACCT
>JAJZHU010000211.1 GCA_021798375.1 Pseudomonadota bacterium
TGTGCCCGGGTGATATCAGTCCACATCGTTGTTCTCATGTTAGTTGTCGTAACCCCATGAATCACAACAAGCTGATATCACTCAACTTATTTTTCGGTCAGGCTCTGAGGTTCGCGGCGGCGCGGGCACTGCCCGCCAGTTCTTCCGCCAGCGCCATGGTCAAGTCGCGGTCGATGTCGAATAGCGCGACGCTGTATCCGCTTTTCACCAAATTGCGCACCATGGGAACGCCCATGATGCCCAGACCGACAAATCCGATTTTAGCGGTTGTCATTATTCGGGTCCTTTTTCCGTCACATTTCGCCCGCAAATGCCGACGCAACCGATTCGATCCTGGCATAAAGATCGGCCGGCGGAAGCGAGGAATCCGGTGCCTCCACCGCACCGATGATGCCGGCCAAATCCGCCTTGACCTGTGCCAGCGTGGCCGCCGGCAGCAGGATGCTCCCCGTCTCTTCCATGCGCCAGCAGGCCGCAAGCACCCGATAGCCCAGACGCTGCGTGGCGGCGACCATCGGCCATAATGTCCCCACGGCGGCGCGGCGGCGGGACAGACCGCCGATCTCCATCTCGTAGGCCGCTGCAAGAACAAACAGACACTGCTGGAGCTTGCGCCTCATCCGGCGCATGGCGTCGGTCGTGACCCTTTCCGTAACGACCCCCCCGAGAACCGGCTGGATCGCGGTCAACACCTGAAGCATCTCGCCACGCAAGGGCGCCGCCGGAACGCGGTTCGCGGTCGCCGCACGCACGATCAGCGCGACCACGCAGCCGATGATCGTATCGACGCCACGGGCCCAGAGCAGATGAAACGGATGCGGCGCGGTGTAACCATTGGAGGCGACGGCAAGGGCCGCGGAGGTGATGAACACCACGGCCAGGGGGTAATTGCGCATCACCAGCATCTCGGCGAGGAATTGAAACACCATCATCAACGCCACCAACCAAATGGCGGAGGGATGAATGGCAAAGAACATGCCGGCGAGGCAGAGTCCCAGCAGCGTGCCGATCATCCGCTCCACGCCACGTTGAACGGCGCGCATCAGGTCGAGCCCCTGGTAAAGCACCAGCACGGCGGCGGCCATGGCCCAGTAGCTGCGTTCAAGCCCCAGCATCGCGCCGATCGCGCCGGCCAGCATGGTGGCGATCCCCACGCGCGTTGCCGCCAGCGCCGCCGGGGACCAGAATCGGAGATTCTCCAGGATCGCTTCGGCCATCCCGAAATGGCCAAAAGGCATGTGGTTCAACGCTGCATGGTCATGATCCTGTGAGGTGGACAGGGCGGCGGCGCCGATGTCGCGGGCGCGCCCCGCCGCCGATGCCCGCAGTTCATCAGACGCCACGGCATTTACACGGGCGGCGAACAGCAAATGCAATTCGCGGTTCATCGCACGCAGGCCGGTCAACAGCCGGCCGGGCCGGGCGCGCGCTGGCTGAAATGTCACCAGCGCCGCCCAGGCGTCGTGCAGCGCCAGCGCCGCGGCCTGGCGCGCCGGATATTCCCGGGCGGTGTCCGTGACCTCGGCAAACCGCGCCGTTGCCGCGGCGGCAAAGGCGACGGCCGCCTGCTCTGGCCTGCGCGGGCCGAACAACGCACCGGTCATCTGCGCCACCCAGGCAAGCACGCCACCGGCCAACACCAGCCCGCCAATCTGCCAAATCCGCAGATCGGCGGTGGGCATGGCGGTTCCGGCGGCACAGGACAAGGCAATCATATAGGAACCAGGCGGGCCGATCTTGATCGCATTGAACAAGAATGTGGCGACGGCGGCAATGGTGGCAACCACCGGCACCGCCAGCCAGCGATGATCCTGGGTTGCCACCCCGGCCATGGCCGCAAGCGCCAGCGCCAGGGCGACGCCGGCCAGAATGACGGCACGATTGAGATAGGGGCGATCAGAGGCGTAAAGCGTGGTGAAAACGCCGAGCGTGGCCAGCAATCCGGCCCGCATGTCGCCGGCGATCAAGCCGGCCGTGATCGCCATGCCCATGCAAAGCGCCGCCCGCAACGCGATCGGCCCACGCGGACGCGATGCGTTGATGCGCAGCAGCGCGCCGATCTGAAACGCCGGACGCGGCGGAGGTGGGGTATCCGGCTCAGCCGGCGGCATGGATAACATGGGACGGGTCTGTTTTCTTAAACATCGCCACCAACCTCGGCGTCGCCCGGCTGTGGTGGCGCGATGGGAGAAAACAGGCGGCGATCCGGTTTGAGATCCAGCAGCGGCGTGCCATCCAGGCAATCCAGCCCTTGCACCAGCAGCGTGGCGCCTTCGATGGCGACGAGCTTGACGATGGAAGTGCCCAAAGGGTTGGGCCGAACCGGCGATCGCAGCGCAAACGTCCCCCGGGCCGTGCCGTCATTCGCCGGACTTTGCATGACAAGATCGCGGCGCGAAAGATGCAGCCAATAGATCACCTCGATCTGTCCGTAGCGGTCCAGGCCTTCCAGCGCCCGCACCCAAGGCTCGAACACTTCGATGCGGCACAGCGGACCGTCCTGCCGCCCCTGCCGCGGGGCAACCATGCGGGAGTTCCAGGGCGTGTGGATGCGACCGATGAAAATCAGCCCGGCATCGGTCGCGGCTGGGATCTCGACCTGCACCTCGCCACGCCGGATTTCACTCTCACGCACCATCAAGTTCTCCTGACCGCAAAATCATACCCCGTCTTTCGGTGTGGACGAAGATCACAAAACCAGCCACGGCGCGTAGAGGGTTTATTCGCGTGTCAAATCACCATCCCGACAATGGCACGCATTTTAAGGCGGTGAGCACGCTCAAAGCAACCCGGCGCGGGTTGAGTAATCTCCGAGCCTACCTCTTCGCGGTCGCGACCTTGCACAATCGGGCCGGGCAGCCTTGCACTTGCGGCAACGCCGACCCGGATTTCACCGCGCGCCTTGGCGCGGGCTGTGGCACGGATGCCGACAGCGAACCAATGATCACGCCAATGTTCGCACGGATTTTTCCCGTGCCCATTGGCGTGTTTTCGCCGCGGCAATAAATGCGCCTTTGTCCCCGGTGTTAACAACGCCCGCGTCCTGTCCGACGTTCGCCATTTTCAAAAGCGCGCGGCCACCTTTGTCCGCGGCGATTGCCTTGAGATGAACGAAAGCATCGCGCACAAAATCGATCGCGGCGCTTTCCACCGACAAAGCCTTGGCCCCTTTGCCGGAAAGAATGACGGCAACAGCATCGAACAACACGGAAGGCGTTCCGGCCAATTGCCCATCGACCGCCAGCATCGTGCCATCGGCGAGTGTGGCGCCACCCACTTTGGGGGCGATAATCTTCACCGAGGCCCCCGCATCGATCGCGGCCTTCTTAATTGTCTTGATGACGGCGCCGTCTGAGCCATCCGCGATCAGGATGCCAATCGCGCGGCCCATAAGCGTGTCTTTCATCTTGCCGATGATCTGCAAGGCGGGCGAAGGCGCCAATTCCTGCACGGGTGCCGCCGCCAGCGGGGCATCGGGCATTTTGCCGAAGCCAAGACCCGCGGCAACCCGTTTGGCAAGATCTTCTTCGATGTGCCGCAGGTGACCGACTATCGCCTCGCGCACATGAAGATGTTCAACCTTGGAAAGCTCGAATACCAACGCCGAGGCGATGTGCGCCTGTTCATGGGCGGTTTGGCTGAGATAGAATTGCCGCGCCTGGCTATAGTGATCGGCAAAGCTCTTGTATCGCACGCGGCTTTTCTCGCCGGATTCATTTACGGCGGCGGTATGAAAGCTTTTGAGCGGCGTTTCGCGGGGTGCGTTTTCAGACAGCGAGTTGGGCTCGTACGCAACACGGCCCGCCGGTTGCGCCATCTGCATGTGTCCGTCGCGTTGATGGTTGGCGAATGGGCATTTGGGCGCGTTAATCGGGATCTGATGAAAATTATGCGAACCAAGGCGCGACAGTTGCGTGTCGAGATATGAGAATAGACGGCCTTGCAACAATGGATCATTCGAAAAATCGATGCCGGGCACGACATGCGAGGGACAATAAGCGACCTGTTCGGTTTCAGCGAAGAAATTATTGGGCCAACGATCCAGCACCATGCGGCCGATCACTTGCAAGGGTACAAGCTCCTCGGGAATCAGCTTGGTTGCGTCAAGATGATCGAACGGAAATTTGTCGGCCTGTTCCTGGGTAAAAAGCTGAACCGCGAATTCCCACTCGGGGAAATTGCCGGCGGCGATGGCTTCGAACATATCACGGCGGTGGAAATCCTGATCCGCACCGGAAATTTTGACGGTTTCATCCCAAATGGTGGATTGCAATCCAAGCTTGGGGCGCCAATGAAATTTGACGAAAGTCGATTGACCGGCGCCGTTGATCAGCCGGAAACTATGGACGCCAAAGCCTTCGATCATCCGCAGCGAACGAGGCAGGGTGCGGTCCGACATGATCCACATCACCATGTGCATGGACTCGGGCGTGAGCGAAATATAGTCCCAGAAGGTGTCGTGCGCGGTGGCCGATTGTGGAAAGCCGCGATCGGGCTCCATCTTCACGGCATGGATGAGATCGGGAAATTTGATGGCGTCCTGAATGAAGAAAACCGGGACGTTGTTGCCGACCAGGTCCCAATTGCCTTCCTTGGTATAAAATTTGACGGCAAATCCGCGTACGTCACGCGGGGTATCGACCGAACCCGCACCACCCGCGACAGTCGATATGCGCGTAAACACGGGTGTCTTCTCGCCTACCTCGGTGAGTATCCGGGCAGTGGTGTATTGCTTTAACGAAGCGGTAAGCTCGAAAAAACCGTGCGCTGCGGTGGCGCGAGC
>JAJZHU010000212.1 GCA_021798375.1 Pseudomonadota bacterium
GAAGTGTTCGGCCCCGTCGCCAACGTGATTTCCTTCGGCAGCGACGACGACGCGGTGAACATCGCCAACGACACGCCCTATGGCCTGTCCTCGGCGATCATCACGCCGTCGCTCAAGCGCGCGATGTCGATCGGCGAACGGGTCAACGCGGGCATGTTGCACATCAACAGCCAAACCGTCGCCGACGAAGCCTCCAACCCCTTCGGCGGGCGCGGCGCATCGGGCAACGGCGGCAACATCGGCGGTCCGGCCAATTGGGATCTGTTCACCCAATGGCGCTGGGTGACCATCGACGACGAAGCCCTGGCAACGCCGTTCTAGAGCATGATCGCCGCAGGTTGAATAACACGTAGGCGTGAATCATGCGTAAAAACAAAAAGCTAGAGCACGTTCGTCGCACGTGTATGGTTCAACGTGATCCGAACGTGCTCTAGCTGATCGTGGTTTAAAAATGTCGGCGGCCCCAAAAGGGTCGCCGGCATGCATATGGATTTCGACGGAGAAAAGAGTCAGTCTGTAGCCGCGCGGCCATAATGAACCCAGGGAGATTGAGTGTTGTTCCATCAAGCACAGCACGCCGCCGTTCGTGATTGCGTTTGGTCAACCGACCCGGACCAGGCCGCGCGGCCTCTGCGCGATTGGGGCGAGGCAATCTCCGGCGGCATCGCCGAAATGGATGTCGACAGCCCGGTGGCGCCACAATTCCGGGCGCGTTGGCGGCGCTACGGGCTCGGCCCGCTGGATCTGAATTTCCTGGCCGCCTCGCCGCAACGGGTGATCCGCACCGCCGCGATCATCGCCCGCAGCGGCGACGCCAGCTATGATCTGCTCTATCTCCGCCGTTGCGGGGCGCGCGTCGTGCAGCATGGCAAGAACGTCGAAGTCCCCCGGGGGAGCTTCATCCTGCTCGACAATCGTGCCCCCTACGACCTCTCCTTCGCGGGCGAAAGCGACTGCCTCACCGCCCATCTCACCGATCAATGGTTGCGCAAATGGGCGCCCCGGCCCGAAAGCCTGTTCACCCAGCCGATCGATGGCAACAGCGGTTGGGGCGCGCCGCTGGCAAGCCTGCTGCTTACGATCAACACCGACGGCCTCGATACCGCGGCGCTGCCGCGTTCCATGATCGCCGATCAGTTCGGTGGGTTGCTGGCCTTGATGATCGGCAAATTCGACGCCCCCGACAGCCGCCACCGCGAAGCCATGCTGGCGCGCATCAACCGTCAGATCGAGGCCCGTTTCGACGACGCCGAGCTAACCCCCGACGCGGTAGCCAGCGCCGTCGGCATCTCCAAACGCCATCTGCACGGCCTGTTCGCCAGGAGCGGCAGCAGCTTTGGCGCGACTTTATTGGCCATCAGGCTGGACCGTGCCGCCGCCATGCTGGCCGATCGGCGTTTTGGCGCGTCCAGCATCGGCGACATCGCCCTGGCCTGCGGTTTCAACGACCCCAGCCACTTCGCCCGCCGCTTCAGAGACCGCCATCAACTCGGCCCCACCCAATACCGCGCCTTGCATAAATAAGGCCGTCTAACCTGGTGGCGCATTATGACTGACACGGGCGACTAGAGCACGTTCGGATCACGTTGAACCATACACGTGCGACGAACGTGCTCTAGCTTTTTGTTTTTACGCATGATTCACGCCTACGTGTTATTCAACCTGCGGCGATCATGCTCTAGAACCCCAGGAACCCCACGGCGGGACGCGGCGTGCCATTGTCGATGACCGGCTTGGTCGCGGCCGCCTGAAGCACCGGTTTGTCGGCGGCATTGTGCGCGGTGGTTGTGCCGCGCGTCGCGGCGGCCGGTGTCGCCACAGCCCTTCCCGCATTGCTCAGCGGACGCTCGGCCAGCAGCACGAAGGTGATGTCGTTGCGCCCCAGATCGACCGAAGCATCGATCGGTTTGTCGCCCAAGACGTTGCGAGCGTTAAGATCCGCCCCACGCGCGATGGCGTCGCGGGCGGCGGCCAAATCCCCCCGCGCGATCGCATCGAACAAAGCCTCGGTCGGCCCCATGCTGCGCGTATCCGCCGTGGCGTCGGCCACCGGGGCGCTGGTTGCCTTTGAACCGGGGGTGGGCGAGGGCGGTTGTTGCGGCGTCTTGGCCGTGCTGTCGTCCGCTTTGTCGCCCGCGTCGCCGCCGCTGTCGCCGCCGGGATCGATGCCCTGGCCGCCGGGCATCCCCACCTGGGCATGAGCCTGCGGCGCGGCGAGAAGGCACAACAGTGAAAGGGCGAGGAGAAATTTTTTCATGCCCCCATTATATGCACGATTACGCCGCGCGCAATCACCTCCGCCCCTGGCCATGCGGTGCAACGCTGCTTATATCTGTCGTGGGATTTGTTGGGATGGCTTCGGGTGAGCCAAATGCAGGCGCAATGTGGAAATCTACCGTTTCTGATCCGCAAGGACGGCACCTGGCTGTATCGCGGCTCGCCGATCCGCCGCAAGGAAATGCTGTGTTTGTTTTCCAGCCTGCTCACCCGCGACGCCGCCGGCGATTATTGGCTGGAAACTCCCACCGAACGCGGCCGGATCGAGGTCGAGGACGCGCCCTGGCTCGCGGTCGAACTGGGCTGGTGCGGCGCGGGGCCGGATCAATGCCTCACCTTGCGCACCAACGTCGATCAAGTGATCACGCTCGACGCCGAACATCCGATCCGGGTCACTCACAGCGCCGTGGGAAACCCGATGCCATATGTTCTGGTGCGCCCCGGCCAGGGCGGCAAACCCCTGGAAGCCCGCATCTCGCGGCCGGTGTATTACGAATTGGCCGCCTTGTCCGAGCCGCGATGCGTGGGCGGCCGGCGCATGTTGGGCGTGCGCAGCCGGGGATGTTTCTTTGCACTGGGCGAGGATCAATGATCCGGATGGGCCGATGAAACGGGCGGCGGTGCTGGTGCCTTTGTGGGGCGAACGCGGGGTGCTGCTCACCCGCCGCGCCGCGCATCTGTCGGCGCATCCCGGGCAGGTCAGCTTCCCCGGCGGGCGCATCGACATCACCGACGCCAGTCCCGAAGCCGCCGCACTGCGTGAGGCACAGGAAGAAATCGGCCTCGATCCCGCCGAAGTCGAATTGCTGGGCCGCCTGCCGGAACGCATCACCGCCACCGGTTATCACGTTGTCCCGGTCATTGGCCGCTTTCGCGACGATGTGGCGCTAACCCCGGCCCCCGGCGAGGTGGCGGCGATTTTCGCTCTGCCCTACGCGGTGCTGCGCGATCCCGACGCCCCGATGCGGCGGCGCGTGGCGATGCACCCGCCCGAGGTGGCCAAAGGCCTGATCGAAGATCCGGACGGGGATCAGTGGCGCGAATTCTGGGTCTGGCCGCACGAAGACGAATATATCTGGGGCGCCACGGCCTCGATCCTGATCGATCTGGCCCAATGGCTGCGCTAAATGATTTTGCTTTGCTGCATGATCCCGCCTTGGGCCGCCTGTTCGCCACACTGCCTGGCGCGCGCGCGGTGGGGGGTGCCGTGCGCGATGCCTTGCTCGGCATTGCCGCCGCGGATGTCGATCTGGCCGTGGCGATGCCCCCCGATCAAACCATGGCGCGATTGGCCGAGGCCGGCATCAAAACCGTTCCCACCGGCCTCGCCCACGGCACGATAACAGCGGTGATCGCCGGCAAAGGTTACGAAATCACCAGCCTGCGCCACGATCTTTCCACCGACGGCCGCCACGCCGTGGTGGCCTTCACCGATGATTGGCGCAAAGACGCCGCCCGGCGCGATTTCACCATCAACGCCATGTCGATGGACGCGGGCGGCCATATTTTCGATTATTTCGGCGGCGAGGCCGATCTGCGCGCGGGCCGGGTGCGCTTTGTCGGCGATGCCGCCGCCCGCGTGGCCGAGGATTACCTGCGCATCCTGCGTTTTTTCCGTTTTTGGGCGCGCTTTGGCCGTGATGCGCCCGACGAGGCCGCCATCCAGGCCATCCGCGCGGGCATCGCCGGCCTGGCGCAATTGTCGCCCGAACGCGTGTGGCATGAATTGAAAGGCCTGCTCGCGGCACCCGATCCCACCCCCGCGTTGCAATGGATGCAGACGACCGGCGTGCTGGCCGCCTTGTTGCCGGGCGGCGCCGATCCGGCCCGCGTGGCGCGTCTGGGTCGCGCCGAACCATTGCTGCGCTTCGCCGCCCTGGCCGACCGGCCCTTGCAATATGCGGCGCCGCTGCGCCTGTCGCGCGCCGAATCCGCCCGTCTGGCCGGATATTGCGGCGCAATTCCGCCGCCCGTCACCGCGGGCGACGACGATCTGCGCCGCGCACTGGATCTATACCTGCCCGAACACCTGATCGGCGCGTCGCGCTTGCGCGGCGACCTGCCCGCGTTCCAGGACCGCGTGCGTGCGTTGCCGCGTCCGCATTTTCCATTGCTGGGGCGCGACGTTACGGCCCTGGGCGTGCCCGCCGGGCGTGGCGTGGGCGCGCTTTTGGCCGATCTGCGCGATTGGTGGCGGGCGGGCGGCTGTGTCGCCGGGCGCGAAGCCTGTCTGGCCGAACTGGTGCTCCGGGCGCGAGGCTGATAGAAGCCCCCTCATGGATGCTTCATCGTACCGGCGCGGCGCGCCATCTTCCGATCTATCCGAGATCAGACGCTCCCTGGTCAGGCGCTTGTGGCACGATCATGTGCGCCATTATCGCGCCCGGCTGGTGGTGATCGGCGTGCTGACGGCGATCACGGCGGGGCTGGCCTCGCTGTATGGCGTATTGATCTCGCACGCGCTTACCTTGTTCGAACGCCACTATCCGCGCATCCGCTAGCAGG
>JAJZHU010000213.1 GCA_021798375.1 Pseudomonadota bacterium
GACGCCCCGTTTTGGAAACAAGAACACACCACAACCGGCGCGATCTGGGTGGAGGCCCGCGATTCAGACGAGAAAGCCAAACAGAAATGGCAAGATTGTTCAAACCATGATTAAGCCGGCCCGGCCCCGCGATTCTTGATTCAATGGCCACAATATTGGCTTGCCAATATCGTTTTGTTGTCACTCCGAATCCGACATATGATGTGATAAGTTTGTCGGATCAACGCAGTGAACATGAAAGGCTTAATCCATGAAAGCAACGTCCCTGCTTGTCGCTCTCGCCGCGATCGTGGCGGTGGGCGTCACCGCTCCGGCACAGGCGCGCGTGTTCGTCGGCATCGACATCCCGCTGATCGGCGTAGCCCCCCCGCCACCGCCACCGCCGCCCGTGGTCGAAGTCGTCCCGGGCCCGCGTCCGGGCTGGGTGTGGATCCCTGGCCATCAGGGCTGGTGGCAAGGCCGCTATGTGTGGATCCGCGGCCATTGGGCACGTCCGGCCTATCCGGGCGCCGTATGGGTGGAAGGTGGCTGGCGGCGACGGGGCAACGGCTGGTTCTGGGGCAGGGGCTATTGGCGGCACTAGAGCACGTTCGGATCACGTTGAACCATACACGTGCGGCGAACGTGCTCTAGCTTTTTGTTTTTACGCATGATTCACGCCTACGTGTTATTCAACCTGCGGCGATCATGCTCTAAAGCGCGTTCGGATCACGTTGAACCATATACGTGCGGCGATCATGCTCTAAAGCCGATCCGGGAAATCGGCTAATTCAATCAAAGATCTGGAGTGCCGATTCCAACCTCCCGCGCTTTCAAGACCCAAACTTGCGAAATCGGACATTCGCCGCCAGGCAAATGTCCGATTGACCTGTGTAACATATTACAAAAAACCACAAATCTGCCGTTGACGGCTTGCCATCTGAAACGTCAGGAACCATGCTCGAAAAATACCTTCTCCGTTGAAAAACGCGATGATAGGGCAGGTCTGTGACGAGGGGTGCCTAATGGACGAACCAGTTAAAATTGCCGCCGCCAACCTCCCCTCAAGACGCCGGCTGATCCTTGCGGTGATAGCCGGGCTTGCGCTGGTTATTGGCGGTGGTGTTGCCTGGCGCCTGCACCGCCCAGGCACATCCTCCAACAGCGGCCGCGCCTCTGGCGCCACCCCCACCGTGGCGGTCAGCACCGCGGGTCCCGGCACCATCGAAAACCGCCTGTCGGAACTTGGCACGGTCACCCCGCTGGCCTCGGTCACGGTCAAAACCCAGATCACCGGTGTGTTGCAATCGGTGAACTTCACCGAGGGCCAAACCGTCGCCAGCGGCGATTTTCTGGCCCAAATCGACGACCGCCCTTACCGCGCGCTGCTGGCGCAAAACCAGGGCACGCTCGCCCGCGACAAATCCTTGCTGGCTCAGGCCAAAACCGACCTCAGGCGCTATGAAAGACTGGCGCGGCAAGATTCGATCGCCCAACAGACAGCCGACGATCAACGCGATCTGGTCACACAGGACGCCGGTAACGTGGCCGCCGACGAGGCAGCGGTCGCCGCCCAACGGCTGAACATCGCCTATTGCCACATTACCGCGCCGGTTGGCGGCAAGGTGGGTTTGCGCGCCGTCGATCCCGGCAATTACGTCACCCCCGGCGATACCAACGGCATCATCACCATCACCCAACTCGAACCCATCTCGGTGATCTTCTCGATCCCCGAAGACAATATCCCGGCTTTGCAAGCCGCCATCAAAACCGGCCAGCCCATCCCGATCAATCTGTATGATCGCGCCAACACCACCAGGCTTGCCACCGGCAACCTATCCACCGTCAACAACCAAATCGACACCAGCACCGGCACGTTGAGCATGCGCGCGTTGTTTTCCAACAACGACGACGCCCTGGTGCCCAATCAATTCGTCAATGTCGACATGCTGTTAAGCACACAGTTGAACACCCTCAGCGTGCCGGTGGGCGCCATCCAAACCGGCGCCCCCGGCACCTATGTCTATACCGTCGATGATAAAAACATCGCCCACGTCGCCGTGGTGACTTTGGGTGTTCAGGACGCCAACCGCGTCCAAATTCTTTCCGGCCTTAACAACGGCGCACGCGTCGTCACCGACGGCGTCGACCATCTGCGCGACGGGATCGCGGTGACTGTCGCCAGGCCAACCGCGGCACCCGGCGTTGCCGCCGCCACCCGCCAACCGCACTCCGGGCACAAGCCGAAACCCGCCGCCGCCAGCAGCGCCGGTCCATAAGACCGCGCGCCCGGCAACATCATGAACCCCTCGAAACTCTTCATCGATCGGCCCGTGGGCACCATCCTGCTGATGGTCGCCATCCTGTTCGCGGGATTCCTAGGCTTTCGCAGCCTGCCGCTGTCGGCGCTGCCGCAGGTCGATTACCCCACCATCGAGGTCACCACTTTTTACCCCGGCGCCAGCCCCGATGTGATGACCACTTCGGTCACGGCACCGCTCGAAACCCAACTCGGCCAGATGCCTGGCATCAACCAGATCAGTTCGCAAAGTTCGGGCGGGGCTTCGATCATCACGTTGCAATTCGCGCTGTCGGTCAACATCGACGTGGCCGAACAGGAAGTCCAGGCGGCCATCAACGCGGCCAGCAATCTGTTGCCCACCAACCTGCCAAGCCCGCCCGTCTATGCCAAGGTCAACCCGGCCGATGCCCCGATCCTCACCCTCGCCCTCACCTCGGATTCAATGCCGCTGACCCGGATCGAGGATCTGGCGGAAACCCGCATCGCCGAAAAAATCTCGCAACTCCCCGGCGTCGGGCTGGTTTCCATCGGCGGCGGCATCCGCCCGTCGGTGCGCGTGCGCTTCAAGCCGCAAGCCCTCGCCGCCTATGGGCTCAACATCGACGATTTGCGCACCGTCATCGGCAACGACAACGTCAACGGCGCCAAAGGCAGCTTCGACGGCCCCACCCAGGCCGTCTCGGTCAATGCCAACGATCAGCTCACCAGCGCCGATCAATACAATGATCTGGTGCTCGCTTACGTCAAAGGCGCGCCAGTGCGGCTTAAAGACGTCGCCGACATCGTGTCCGCGCCCGAAAACAGCTTTATCGGCGCGTGGGCCGATAAAACCCCCGCCGTGATCCTGAAAATCCAGCGCCAACCCGGCGCCAACGTGATCTCGGTGGTCGACGGGGTCAAAGCACTGCTGCCGGCGCTTGAGGCCAACCTGCCGCCCGCCGTCAATATCAAGATCATGGCCGACCGCACCACCACCATCCGCGCCTCGGTCTCCGACGTGGAATTCGAGTTGATGCTCTCGGTGGCATTGGTCATCGCGGTGCTGTTCCTGTTCCTGCGCAACCTGCCCGCCACCATCATCCCCAGCCTGTCGGTGCCGTTATCGCTGGTCGGCACCTTTGGCGTGATGTATCTGTGCGGCTTCTCGCTCGACAATCTCTCGCTGATGGCGCTTACCATCGCCACCGGCTTTGTCGTCGACGACGCCATCGTGATGATCGAAAATATCTCGCGCTACATCGAGGCCGGCGACACGCCGCTGGAGGCCGCCACCATGGGCGCCAAGCAAATCGCCTTTACCATCATTTCGCTCACCGTCTCGCTGATCGCCGTGCTGATCCCGCTGTTGTTCATGGGCGACGTGGTGGGCCGCCTGTTCCATGAATTCGCCATCACCCTGGCCGTCACCATCGTCATTTCGGCCGTCGTCTCGCTCACTTTGGTGCCGATGATGTGCGCCCGGGTGTTGCGTCACCATGAACCCAAGGAACGCACCCAATTCGACATCAAGCTCGAACAGGGCTTTGATTGGATGATCGCCCATTATGGCACCACGCTCGATTGGGTGCTCGATCGCCAGGCCGCCACGCTTGTGGTCGCCATCCTCACCTTCGTCCTCACCATCGTGCTTTACATCTATATCCCCAAGGGCTTTTTCCCGGTGCAAGACACCGGAATGATCACCGGCATATCCCAAGCCAGCCCCAGCATCAGCTTCCAGGCAATGAGCCGGCTGCAACAATCCATGGCCGACGCCATCCTCAAGGACCCCGATGTCGTCAACGTCACCAGCAGCGTGGGGATCGACGGCACCAACGTCACTCTCAACACCGGCCGCTTCGACATCGAACTGAAATCCCGCGACCAGCGCAGCCTGTCCGCCGCCGACATCATCAACCGGCTAAAGACCGAGACCGCCAATGTTCCCGGCATCACCCTGGCGATGCAGCCGGTGCAGGATCTCACCATCGACAGCACCGTCAGCCGCAACCAATATCAATTCGTGCTGGAAAATACCGACGCCACCCAGCTCGATCTGTGGGTGCCAAAACTTCTGGCCAAACTGCACCGCCTGCCGCAACTTTCCGATGTCAACAGCGACCTCGAACAAGCCGGCCCGCGCGCCATGATCACCATCGACCGCGCCACCGCCGCCCGCTTCGGCATCACCCCCGCCACCGTCGATAACGCCCTCTACGACAGTTTTGGCCAGCGCATCGTCAGCACCATCTATACCCAATCCAACCAATACCGGGTGATCATGGAGGCCGACCCAATCCTGCAAGCCTCGCTGGCGGGACTCGATAAAATCTATCTGCCCACCACCGCGGCCGCCAGCGGACAGGTGCCGCTCTCGGCCATCGTCTCGGTGCGAATCCAGCAAGCGCCGTTGCAAATCTCCCACTTCGCGCAATTCCCATCGGCCACCATCAGCTTCAATCTAGCCCCAGGCGCCTCGCTGGGCAGCGCCGTCACCGCGATCCAACAAACCACC
>JAJZHU010000214.1 GCA_021798375.1 Pseudomonadota bacterium
GATTCCTTACGTGGATCCGATCGATTTGCGCTATGCGCGCCATGCCCGGGTGCCGGAACCGGCGGTGGAAGCGGTGATGTTTTGCCTGATGGATGTTTCGGGTTCGATGACCGAGCATATGAAAAGCCTCGCCAAGCGGTTTTTTATGCTGCTGCATCTGTTTCTGGAACGCAAATATACGCGCGTGCATATCGTATTTATCCGCCATACCGAAGCGGCGCAGGAAGTGGATGAGGAGACATTTTTTCGCTCACGCGAGACGGGCGGGACGGTGGTTTCGTCGGCTTTGAAAGAGATGTTGCGGGTGCAGGAGGAACGCTTTCCGCCCGAGGCGTTTAATATCTATGTTGCGCAGGCATCCGACGGCGACAATAGTTTTTCCGATCAGGCCGAGGTGACGAAATTGATGGAAAGCCGTATTTTGCCGATCGTGCGGTATTTTGCCTATGTGGAAACGGGGCGTGGGCCTTCGGATCGATTCATGTTGCCGACACCCTCGGGCGGCACCAGCCTGTGGCTGAGTTATCGCAATTTGGCGCAATCTGGCCGCGCGCCCCAATTGGTGCAACGCAAGTTGGCCGATCCCGCCGATGTGTGGAACGTATTCGCCGAACTGTTTCGCAAATCAGACCGCGGCGCTGCGTAAAATTGGAGGCTCGCATGGGCTTGCTGTATGAAGGCAACGACTGGGATTTCCAAAAATTGGACACCGTCTATAAGGCATGCGAAGAGATTGCCTTGGGTGAATTGGGGCTGTCGGTTTATCCCAATCAGATCGAGGTTATTACGTCTGAACAGATGCTGGATGCCTATTCCAGCGCGGGTTTGCCGTTGATGTACCGGCATTGGAGTTTCGGCAAGCGTTTTGCACGCGATGAGAATTTATATCGGGCCGGATATCGCGGGTTGGCTTATGAAATCGTGATCAATTCCAACCCATGCATTTCTTATATGATGGAAGAAAATTCCATCGTCATGCAGAATTTGGTGATTGCCCACGCCTGCTTTGGGCATAATCATTTTTTCAAGAATAATCATCTGTTCAAGCAATGGACCGATGCCGACGGAATTTTGGATTATCTGGCGTTCGCCAAAAAATACGTCGAGGAGTGCGAAGAGCGTCACGGGCTTGATGCGGTCGAGCGGATTTTGGATGCGGCTCATGCGCTGCAGGGCCAGGGGGTGCATCGATATCCGCGCCGCAAATGGACCTTGGCCGAGGAGGAGCGGCGGGCGCAGGATCGGCGGATTCACGAAGAAACGACCTATGATTCCTTGTGGAGCACCATTCCGGGATTTGGCGATCCTGGTGACGATCGTGCCACGGCGGCCGTGGGCGGCGATTTGCCGGGGCTATATTTGCCCGAAGAAAATTTGTTGTATCTGTGCGAGAAATTCTCGCCGCGCTTGCGGCCGTGGGAGCGTGAGCTGGTGCGGATTGTGCGGGTGCTGGCGCAATATTTTTATCCGCAGATGCAGACAAAGATGTCGAACGAGGGCTGCGCCACCAGTGTGCATTACGCGATCATGACGCGATTGCATCAGCGGGAGCAGATCAGCGATGGAGCTTTTTTGGAATTTCTGCGGTCGCATACCGCCGTGGTGGCGCAGCCGAATTTCACCGATCGGCATTTTTCGGGGTGGAATCCTTATGCGCTGGGGTTCGCCATCATGCGCGATGTCGAACGGGCGTGTTTGGAGCCGGATGACGAGGATCGGCGCTGGTTTCCTTCCTTTGCCGGTAATAATGATGCCTGGGGCACGTTACGTGGGGCCTGGGCGGATTATCGCGATGAAAGCATGATCCGGCAATTTCTGGGGCCAAAGGTGATCAGGCAGTTTCGCATGGTGCATCTGGCGGACCGGCGCAACGAAGACGCTTATCGCATTGCCGATATTCACGATGAGGAGGGTTATCGCCGCATTCGCGCGCAGTTGGCCGATGAATATGATCCAACCCATGCCGCACCATTGATCGAGGCGACCGGGGCGGATCTTTCGGGCAGTCGCAAATTGGCGTTGCGGTATAATTGCCGCGGCGGCAACAGGCTGCACGAAGCAAGCGCCAGGCAAACGTTGAAATGTTTGCAAACGCTGTGGGGCTATCCGGTGGTATTGCAAGAAGTGGAGGAGGGCAGCGACAAGGTGATCGGGGAACAGGTGGTGGGATGAAATTACTCCCCTGTCACTTCCTGCCGCCGGCGTTCCAATTCCTCGCTATAGCGGCGCAGGGTGTATTGTTCGGATAGCAGCCCGATCACCTTGCGCGTTTTCAGATTATCGACCACTGCCAGCGCATCGCATTCGGCATTGGCAAAGGCGTTGAGGGCGTCTTTGACATTCATCTCCGGCAACAATACATCGCCGGTGTGTCGCAGCAAATCCTGGGTGGATTTGGTGGACAGCGCGTGCAACTCGGGGATCAGCACGATGCCCTGATAGGCGCCGTTTTCATCCACCATCACCATGCGCCCGGTGGCCCCCAGCGGAACTTCGGCGCGAAATTCGTCGATCGGGATATCGACGCGGCAGCGTCGCACGTCTGGGCGCATCATGCCCTTCACGGTGAGATTATTGAGCCAGCCCACATCCACTGCGCTGCGAATGGCATCGCCGCGTAGATGAAAGCGCCATGTTGCGAAACTGTAACCAAACAGGCGTCGCACGGTCAGCGACGACAATACCACCGCCGCCAGCACGGCAACGGTCAGCGGCAGCGATCCTGTGCTTTCCAGCGCCAGGAACACCATGGTGAGAGGTCCGCCCACCACCGCCACCGCAAAGGCCGCCATGCCCACCACGGCGCAGATTTCAACCGGCAGCGCGGGGCCGTGGATCAGCATCGCCAACGCCGCGGCGTAAAATTTCCCTACCAACGTGCCCAGCAGCAAGGAGGCAAAAAACAGCCCGCCGCGAAACCCGGTGCCGAGCGAGATGGCCGACGCCAGCGCCTTGAACACAAACAGCAGGGCGATGGTCGCCATGGCGGTTTTCTGGGTCAGTTCGAGTTGCATCGCGCCGTGGCCGGACGAAAGCACCTGGGGCGCGATCAAGGCGAGTGCGCCGACCATCAAGCCGCCCAAGCTCGCGCGCAGCCAGGTTGGGATGCGCGAGAGGCGAAAAATGGCTTCGACCAGTGTGACCATGCGCATAACGCCGATGCCCAACAGCGCGCAGATCAGCCCAAGCGCCAGGATCGGCACGTAATCGATGGCCTGCACCGTGCCGGTGATGGCGGTTTCGGTGCTCATGTTGGCACCTTCGAACAGGTGGATAATTCCCACCGAAACCGCCGCGGCCAGCAATACCGGGGCCAGATTGGCCAGGGTGTAGGTGCCGATCACCAGTTCGAAGGCATAAAATGCCCCGGTGAGCGGTGCGTTAAAGGCGGCGGCGATGGCGCCCGCGGCGCCGCATCCCACCAGAATGCGCATGTCGTTGCGCCGCATTCGCAAGGCGCTCCCGAGTTTAGAGCCCAGCGCGCCGCCCATCTGCGCATAGGCCGCTTCCAGCCCCACCGACGCGCCGGCGCTGTTCGAGATCATGGTTTGTATCGCCACGATCAGGCTGTCGACGAGCGACATGCGGCCGCCATGCAGCGCGTTGGCTTCGATGGTGTCCACCGGGCGGCGCGGCCAGACGCGGGCAAGAACCAATCCGATCAGCCCGATCAGCAATCCGCCCAACGCGGGTATCAGCAATAATTGGGCGCGATCGAGTTGGGTCGCGCTCGACAGGCGCTGATGATGGGGCAGGGCGAACAGGATGTGGTGAGCGATTTGGGTGAATTGGTTCATCGCCACCGCGCACAGGCCGGCCAACGCCCCCACCACCGAGGCCAGCCCGGCCAGCCATAATTCGTCGCGGCGCACGATGTTGCGCCATTGGCGGGCCAGGATGGCCATGCGGCGTCGCCAGAAATGGGGAGCGGTGGCTTTCACGAATTCCAACTGAATTGATTGGCCTGCCATAGATACCAGGATGCGAAAGATCGCCAAGGTGCCCACGCGGCGCCGATCGCGGCCAATGACTTCGGCTTTGGCTGTGCCGCCAATTGCATGACCTTGCGATAGCCCTCGCGGACGCCGAAATCATCCACGGGCAACACATCCACCCGCCCCAGCCCGAAAATCAGCAGCATTTCCACACTCCAACGGCCAATCCCACGGGTGGGGATCAGGGCCGCGATCAATTCTTCATCGGTCAGGTTTTGTGCAGTGCATAAATCGGGGATCAGCCCCGCAAGCGAGCGATTGCACAAATCGAGGATCGCGGCGATTTTGCTGGATGATAATCCTACGGCGCGCAATTGGCCGGGATCGGTGTTCAGAATTTGTCCTGGCGACGGAAAATCGGCCGAATCGAACAGGGCGATGAAGCGGTTCAGAATCGATTCGGCGGCTTTGCTGTGCAATTGTTGGTGCGTGATGGCGCGGATCAGCGCTTCGAATGGTTCGCGCAATCGCGGCGCGGGAAGTTCGCAAGGGCCGACCGTGGCGGTGATACGCCGCCATAGTGGATCGAGATCGCACAACGCGGCGGCGGCCAGGTGGGCCTGGGGGTGCAAAGCGGGAGTGTTCATGCGCAACTGATAGACCGCGGACGGGGGAAGGAGAATAGGCGGATGGCGCAGCGAGAGTCGGGAGACAATTCCGGTGGGAATGGCCGTTTGCCGGGTTTGCTGGTGATCGTGGCGTTGGTGGTGGTGGTATTGTTGATGGCGCGCGCTTTGCGCCAATC
>JAJZHU010000215.1 GCA_021798375.1 Pseudomonadota bacterium
GACCATGCCGGCGTGGATCTTTGACCGCCAGATTGCGTATTTTTCCGAACATTATCATGTGATTGCGCTTGATCCGCGGGGGCAGGGGCAAAGCCAGGTGGCGCTTTCGGGTTACGATCAGGACAGGCGGGGGGCGGATGTGGGCGATTTGATCGCGCATGTGGATGAGAACGAGGCAGGATCGTCGCCGCTTTTGGTGGGATGGTCGCTGGGGGTGCTGGATGTGCTGGCCTATGTTCACGAGTCGGGTGGTGGCGGGCTGGCCGGGTTGGTTTTGATCGATAATTCGGTGGGCGAGAATCCGGCGCCTTTGCCCGCGAAGAGCCGCAAATGGGCGCCGCCGCTGCCGTGGGACAGGGAAATGCGGCGTTTCGTGAGCGGCATGTTCGCGCGCTCGCCGGGGCAGGTCTATCTGGACCGTCTGACCCAATCGGCCTTGCACACACCCGAATGGGCGGCCAAGCGGCTGTTGGCCTATCCCGTGCCGCGCAGTTACTGGCGCGATGCGCTTTATACGGTGCCCGCGCCGATCCTTTATGTGGTCACGCCGCGATTGCGCGGACAGGCGGCGAGTGTCGCGTTGCATCCCAATGCCCAAAGCGTGATCTTTTCCGGCACCGGACATGCCTTGTTCGTGGATGAGGCCGACAAGTTCAATGCGACGATGCAGGCGTTTATTTCAAGTAAGATTTGGCAATGATGCCAACGACCCTATCTCTTCGTTGGTATCGCGCGCGGGTTGGTGGGCGGCGCGCGCCAAACAAAGACTCATGCCAATCGCCCACCGATAGCATCGGTCAATATTTCGGGCGATTGGTATGATATCAAAGATTAATTCCAAGCCTGTCGGGTTGTTGCCTTTGTTTTTGGTCAGCGCCGCGGCCACCGGGTTTGAAACGGCGTTGACGCGCTATTTCGCGCTCTCGAAATATTCGGAATATGGTTATTGGGTGATCTCGATCGTGATGGTCGGGTTGGCGTTGTCGGGTGTGGTGATGGCGCTGGCGCGGGATCTGGCGCTGCGCCACGGGCAGGCGATTTTGCGTGCGTTGCCGCTTTTGATGTTGATCGCGGGCGGAGTGGGGTATCGCTTTGTCACCGAAAATCCGTTCAACCCGTTGCAATTGCAAAACAGCGTTACCTGGACCGCCCAGGCCGGCAACATCGGGCTGTATTATCTGGCGTTGCTGCCGTTTTTCTTTTTGGTCGGCTTGTTTATCAGCCTGTCGTTCATGCTGAATGAAAACCGTATTGGCCGGGTTTACGCCGCCGATCTGATTGGCGCGGGCGTGGGGGCGGCGTTGGTGCTGGTGCTGGCGTTTGTGGTGTCGCCGTTTCGGCTGGTGCCCGCCATGTTGGCGTTGGTGGGGCTCGCCGCTTTGTGCGTGCGGCGTTGGCGGTTGATTTTGGCGGCGATGGTGGCGTTGGTGGCGGTCGAGGCGGTGCTGATCTTCGACGATCAGGCGACGATCAGCGAGACCAAGGCGATCTACGCGCCTTTGCACACCCAGGGCAGCCGGATCTTGGCGGAAAAATTCAGCCCGCGCGGGGTTTACGATCTGCTGGATGATTTTACCGAGCGTGCCGATGTGGATGTTTCCAACGACGCGGGCTTGATGAATCTGCCCGGACCGCCGCGCAGCTTGGGGCTGTATCGCGACGGCACGCGGATTGTGTCGATCCCTCGCGACAACAAGCTGGCCGATTACGCGGCGGCGTTGCTCAGCGCGTTGCCCTATCAGTTGAATCCCGGCGCGAGAGTATTGTTGATCGGCAGCGGTGGCGGGTTTCGGGTGCGCGAGGCGCGGGCGTTGGGGGCGGCCAGGATTGATGTGCTGGAGCCAGATCCGGTCATTCGCGGCGCGATCCTGCATGGTTTGGGCGGCAACGCGCCGATGCTGGCCGATCCACGCGTGCAGGTGTGGGATGCCGGGCCGCTGAGTTTGGCGCATTTCGCGCCTGGTTACGATGTGATCGATCTGTCGTCGGATTTTCTCGACCAGGCTGAGCCCAATCAGGTGGCTTACACGGTGGAATCCTTCGCGCGCGATTACGCCTTGCTGGCGTCCGGCGGGGTGCTGTCGGTGCCGGTGTCGATCCGCGATTTTCCGGCGTACGGGTTGCGGACGATGGCAACCTTGCGCGCTGCCCTGTTGCTGGCCGGGGTGCGCGATCCGGCGGCGCATATCGCGGTGTATCGTTCGGCGTGGAATGCGCGGATTTTGGTCGGGCGCCGGGCGTGGAACGGTGTGAGGCTGCAACAATTGCGCCGCTTTGCCGACGATCGCTCGTTCGATGTGGTTTATTATCAGGGCTTTGACTATGCGGCGGCGCGGGCCAATATTTACAACGATCTGCCGCCGGTGTCGTTTGCTTCGGGCGAAGTGGATAATTCGGTGTCGCCCGACGATGCGCTGGCCAATGAGGCAGCGGTGCTGTTCGCCGGCGGCGTGCCTGCTTCCGCCGCCGATTTCGATTTGCGTCCGCTCACGCTCGATCGGCCGGGTTATTATTCGCTGTTGCGGCTGGCGCATTTGGGCACGGTGCTGCGCCGGTTGGAGATTTTGCCGCAGCCCGAGATCGCCCAATTGGTGAATGTGGCGGTGTTGTTGCAGGCTGGGTTGTTCGCGTTTTTGGTGTTGTGCGTGCCGTTTTTTGCCAAAAAACGGGTGGAAACGGCGAAAACTTCCATATTTTCCCGCGTGGTGAGTTTTTCGGCGCTGGGGCTGGGGTTTTTGTTCATTGAAATCGCGCTGATCGACCGCGCCGGTCTGTATTTGAACGATCGCACCCTGGCATTTGCCTTTGTGCTCACCGCCATGCTGGTATTTTCGGGGCTGGGGAGCTTGCTGGTCGAGCGTCTGCCGCGATACGGGCTGGCGTTTGCCGCGGGTTTGGTGGTGGTTTGGTGCGTGGTGGCGGCGTGCGGCGAGCAATTCTTGACGCTCGCCACCCAGGATTGGCCGTTGTGGGGGCGTTTGGGGCTGTTGCTGGGGGTGATTGCGCCGGTATCGACGCTGATGGGGATGCCGTTTCCGCTGTTGTTGTCGCGCGGGCATGTGGCGGGCAGTTGGTTTTTGCCGTGGGCTTGGGGGTTGAATGGGGCGATGTCGGTGGTGGCGACGCCGCTGGCGAATCTGATGGCGCTGTTAATCGGCTTCAAGGCTGTTTTGTTGTGCGCCGCACTGTTGTATGGGATCTGCATCGTGGCCGATCCGACGCGTTCGTGGCTTGGAGAGAAAAAGACATTGTGACCGACAATTCATATTTGACCCGTCGTGGCTTGCTGGGTTCGGCGTTGGCGGCGCCGTTGGTTGGCCGGGCTTACGCCCAGGCGGCGGCGCCCGCGGTGACCCCAAATTGGAATCTCGAGCGGTTTTTGCAGGCCATGAAGGATTCGGGGCGCCCGATCACCATGACGCAGAAGGCCTTTGACGAGATCCAGGCGCGCAAGCCCGCGGCGCTGGCGTTGATCGAAACCTATCTCAAGCAGCATCTTGGCTCCGCCGATCCGTTGGTGATGCAGGCGTTCGCCACGTTGCCGCGTGAATATTACCATTATAACTACGAGGCCCATCACGCCTCGCCCGCCGAGGCCTATGAGGCGCAACCCAAGCCCTGGGCGTTGGGGTATGGCTCGGCTTTGTCGGATTATCTGGGGCAGGCTTATATGAGCCAGGTATGCAAGACCAGGCCCGGCGATATCACGCTGGAAATCGGCACCGGCAGCGGGTTTCAAAGCTCGCTGTTGTCGCGCATCGCGGCGAAATCCTATTCGATCGAGATCATCGAACCGCTCGGCCGTCAGGTTGCCAATATTTTCAAGCCATTGGGGTACGACAACGTCGAAACCCGCGTCGGCGATGGTTATTATGGCTGGCCGGAGGTCGATGGCGGGTTCGATGTCATCATCGCCACCTGCGCCGCGCAATATGCGCCGCGTGATTTGTTCAAACAGCTCAAGCCGGGCGGGCGGATGCTGATCCCCATCGGGCAGCCGTTCAAGCGCGGGCAGGTGTTGTATGTCTTTACCCGTGACGCGGCGGGCAAGATCCATTCGCGCCGCGATGTGGGGGTGTTCTTTATCCCGATGACCGGGCAGATGATGAAGGCGCCGAAGCCGGACAGTGCGCCGGTGTAATACCAGACGGCGTAAAGTTTGACCCAGCTCTAGCCCCACCGTCATTGCGAGTTCTTGCGCGGCAATCCATCTTTCTTTCTTTTGCGGCCAGGGAAAAAGCGAAGATGGATTGCTTCGCAAGGGCTCGCATGACGACGTCACAAGGGTCAGTCTCTGCGCGGTCTGGTATAAGACGCGGGCGTAGCGGGGCGGAAAGTGATGGCCGGAGACGGGCGTTGCGGCCAGATTTCGACTGGTTGAATCGACTGGTTGATTGGAAGGCCGATGCGCGAAATACGCAGCCTCTGCGGCGAGGCGTTTCTGCGTTTCGTGACGAGGCTGGGCGTGGCGATCGACCGCTCCCCCGACGGCACGCGAGTGATGGGTTTGGCCGGGAATCACAAGCTCACGGTTGGGGTAGATCGTTCGTTTTGAGTGTTGCCGGCGGTGGGATGGCTATCTCTTGGTGCGGGCCGTTGCCGCCGCCAAGACCGCATCAAGCATCGCCAGCGCATCTTCAAGCCGGGTGCGGTGATTGACGATGGCGGCGCGGATGGCGAATTTGCCGTCGATCAGCGTGCTGGACGGCACGGCGATGCCTGCTTCCTGGAT
>JAJZHU010000010.1 GCA_021798375.1 Pseudomonadota bacterium
AATTCCTGGCGGTGGACGAGATCCAGCTCTGCGCCGACCCCGATCGCGGCCATATCTTCACCGAACGCCTGCTGGCCGCGCGCGGCATGGTCGAGACCATGTTCCTCGGCGCCGAAACCATCCGCTCACTGCTGACCCACCTGGTGCCGGGGGTTGAAATCGAGACAAGGCCGCGTCTGTCGCAACTTACCTGTGTCGGCGCCACCAAGCTGATCCGCCTGCCGCCACGCAGCGCCGTGGTGGCGTTTTCCGCCGCCGAGCTTTACGCCATCGCCGAAATGATCCGCCGCCGGCGCGGCGGCTGCGCCGTGGTGATGGGACGCATGAGCCCGCGCACCCGCAACGCCCAGGTGGCGCTGTATCAAGACAAAGAGGTTGATTTCCTGGTCGCCACCGATGCCATCGGCATGGGGTTGAACATGGATGTCGATCATGTCGCCTTCGCCGGCCTGTCGAAATTCGATGGCCACCGCCCGCGCCCATTGCTGGCCCCGGAATTGGCGCAGATCGCCGGACGCGCGGGACGCGGCGCCCGCGACGGCACCTTCGGCACCACCGCCCTGTGCCCGCCGCTCGACCCCGATCAGATCGAGGCAATCGAAAACCATCATTTCGAGCCGCTGCAATCGCTGGTGTGGCGCAACGACGCATTGAATTTTTCCCACATCGACCTGTTGCAGGAAAGTCTCGACGCCCCGCCGCCGCAACCGGGACTGACGCGCGGCCCCAACGCCACCGACGTGGAAACCCTCGCCGCCCTGGCCCGCCAGCCCGCCGTACACGAATTGGCGCGCGGCACCTCGCGGTTGAAACTGCTGTGGCAGGTCTGTCAGATCCCCGATTTCCGCAAACTCTCGGACGACAGCCACACCAGCCTGTGCGCCGAGATCTATGCCCATCTGGCCAGGTCCGCCAAACTGCCCACCGATTGGTTCGCGCGCGCCATCGAACAACTCGCCCGCACCGACGGCGACATCGATACGCTGATGCAACGCCTCGCCGGGATGCGCGTGTGGTCCTATATCGCCGCCCGTGCAGATTGGGTGCGCGATGCCGCCCATTGGCAAGAGCGCGCCCGCACGGTGGAAGATCTGCTGTCGGACGCGCTGCACGAACGGCTTACCGCGCGCTTCGTCGATCGCCGCAGCGCGCTGTTGATCCGCCGGCTCGACGACCGCGAGGGCGAAAAACTTCTGTCCGCCGTCAGCCGCCAGGGCGAGGTGGTGGTGGAAGGCCACCCGGTGGGCCGCATCGACGGCTTTGCCTTCACCCCCGACGAGACGGCCATCGGCGACGAGCGCCGCTTGATGCTGCGCGCCGCCCGCAAGGCGCTGACGGATGAAATGCCCCGCCGTCTGGCCCGCTTCGTCGCCGCCGCCGACGATGAATTATCCTGGCGCCCGGATCACATGATCTGCTGGCAAGACAACCCGGTGGCGCGGCTGCGCGGCGGCGCCGCCTTGCTCACCCCGCGCATCGAGCCCTTGGCCAACGACCAATTGACCCCCGCCGATCTGGCGCGGATTCAAGGCCGTTGCCAGGATTTTGTCGCCGTGCAGATCGAGCGCGACCTCGCCCCGCTGTTTCTGGCCTATCGCCACGAAGCCGCGCGCCCATTGCGCGGTCCGCTGCATCTGTTGATGGAATCCGGCGGTCTGCGCCCCAACACCCCGGGCGACCCACCCCTCGCCGCCCCCACCCGCCTCGCCCTGCACGCGGTTCAGGTGACGGCGGGACGCTTTGCCATGTTCCAGCCTGCCATGCTCAAACCCGCCGCCATGGCGCGCCGCGCGGCCCTGATCGCCATCGCGCGCAATTTGCCGATCACCCCCACACTGCCTGCCGCCGGTGTGGCGCATCTGGCGTCGCCCGCCGATTGGCCGCCCGGATTCGCCGCCCAGATCGGCTATGTCCTGCTCGGCCCGCGTTTGGTGCGGCTGGATATCGCCGAAAAACTGACCAACGAATTATTGCTGCAAAATCGCCGTTCCCCCTGGCCGGTGCCGCGCGATCTGCCGGCCCGGCTGGGGATCAAACAAGCCGACCTGCCGGCCGTGCTGCGCGCCATGGGGATGCGATTGATCGCGCCCTGCGAAGTGGCCTACGGCCCGCCCGCACCGCCCATGCATATGCGGCTGCGCGAGGCAAAAAGGGCGCCCTCTGTTACGCTCGACTCGGACCATCCATTCGCAGTGTTGCAAATTCTAGCATAAATTCCAATTTCTATGACACAAAACGTAAAGTGATTGACATAGCGCAAATAAATTTTCACTAATACACCTTAATACGAATGTATGCTTATCGAAACGAAGCACCGCGTCAGCGACGCGGCGATCTTCATAAAAATTTTATAAAACAAGCGTTTATAGACGATGACATCTTCACAATCCGCTTCAATTGAAGCGCCAAATCACTTTAGTTCCAGTATCGACGCTACCAGACCGCAGCGAAAATTCCCAAATCTGCGTTTTATTGACCTTTTTTTGACGATTTAAATGCAAGTTTACTCGTTCCGTCTGTTCTTACTGTATCAATGGAGCTTGAAATAACGTCATGGCCGCACACACTCACGAAATTTTGGTGGACGATCAAATCACGGAACTCAATTCAGCGATCCGTCGCTTGTTAATTCGGGTTGAAGAAGCCCAACGATCGGGCGATCGGCAGAGCGCTGAGTTCACTATTAATCGGATATATGCTATTTACGACTGGATTGAATGTGGCCTAGCAGCCGCAATCTCTCCGCAACTCGGGGCTAGCTTCTAAGAATACTAATTTTTAGCTCGGCCAAGCTCGCCATTAACCATCTGATTTGTAAATCTTTGTGACGGACCTTTGTATCAAAGGACGCAAGGATGAAGAAGCATCGCGCATTCAGCTTCTAATCCATTTGACCTAAATTGCACGATGCCGCCCTAATGGGCAATTGTTTTGCTTCTTTCTAAAAAAGATAAGGATTCCCTTTTCCTTCCCCTAACCCCAGCACCCTGATGGAAGACCAAAACTGGCAACGGCTGGATAAATTTCTCTGGCACGCCCGCGTGATGAAGTCGCGCGGCGACTGCGCTGGCCTGGTGCAACAGGGCCGGATCCGCATCAATCGCCAACTCACCGACAAACCGCACACCAAACTGCGGGTGGGCGATGTGCTCAGCTTTGTCCTGCGAGACGAAATCAAGGTGTGGCGGATCGTGAAACTGGCCCAGCGTCGCGGCCCGGCCACCGAGGCGCGAACTCTTTATGACGAAATCCCCGATCCGGCATCTTGCGCTGATCCCGCTTCACCGGCATATCCCTCTCAGAATTTTTCACCGCCGGGAGACCAGCAATGACCTACGTGGTCACCGAGAACTGCATCAAGTGCAAATTTATGGATTGCGTCGAAGTATGTCCGGTGGATTGCTTCTATGTCGGCGAGAATATGCTGGTGATCAATCCCGATGAATGCATCGATTGCGGCGTGTGCGAGCCCGAATGCCCGGCGGAAGCGATTTTGCCGGACAGCGACGATCGCTCTGGCGCCTGGATCGAAACCAACCGCAAATTCGCCGCCAGTTGGCCCAATATCACCCGCAAGGGCGAACCCCCGGCCGACGCGCAGGAATGGAACGGCAAGCCGAACAAGGCCGATCTGCTCTCGCCCGAACCCGGCCAGGAGTAAAAACCGGCGCCGCCCTAAAAATTACACGGAATTCATCTTTCGCGGTAGCACAATCCCTGCCGCGGAAGCTGTTTTTGTGCTAGAAGCCCCGACCCTTCGAGCCTCCTTTGGGGATTGAAGGACCAGTCAAGTAAGGATTCTTGCGACCGTGACCGATGAACTGGCGCCCGCCGCGCTGCAAGACCAAGACGATAATTCCGCCCTCAAACCTGTCCCCAAGCCCGTTCCGGTCAAACCCGAACGGTTCGAGGAAGGCGACCATGTGGTCTATCCCACCCACGGCGTGGGCAAAGTGGAGCGCATCGCCACCGAAGAAATCGCCGGCCACAAGCTGGAACTGATCCACATCACCTTTGAAGAAAACCGCATGACCTTGCGGGTGCCGGTGGCCAAGGCCCGCAGTGCCGGTTTGCGCAAGCTCGCCACCCGCAAATTATTCGACGACGCGCTGACCGTGCTGAAGGGCCGTGCGCGCATCAAACGCACCATGTGGTCGCGCCGGGCGCAGGAATACGAGGCCAAGATCAACTCGGGCGACCCGCTGGCCATCGCCGAAGTGGTGCGCGATCTGCACCGCAACGCCGGCCAGCCGGATCAAAGTTTCTCGGAACGGCAAATCTACGAAGCCGCCATGGATCGCCTGGCCGCCGAACTCGGCGCGCTCGACAAAACCGACAAGCCAACAGCCTTGGCAAAACTGGTGGATTTTCTAAAGACGGTTTAAGCCAAACGCACAACCGCGGCCCATGCGCGATCCGGGCCGCGGTTTTACCAATGCCGGGCCGCCCAACGCCAAAGTCACGCGAGTCGCCGTGAACAATCCATCAATCACTCCGGCAACATCACCACCACTGCGGCCTGTGCTGCAATCCCCTCGCCGCGCCCGGTGAAACCAAGACGTTCCGTCGTGGTCGCCTTCACCGAAACACGGGACACAGGAATATCCAACAGTTCGGCCAGCCGCGCCCGCATTTTTTCGGCGTGCGGCGAGATTTTGGGCCGTTCGCAGATCAGCGTCACATCCACATTCACCACAAACCCATCGCGCTTGCGCACCAGCGCGGCGGCATGGCTTAGAAACCGCGCGCTGTCGGCATCTTTCCAGGTGTTTTCACTGGGAGGAAAATGCCGCCCGATGTCGCCTTCGGCCATCGCTCCATAGATGGCGTCGCACAGCGCATGAATCCCCACATCGGCATCCGAATGGCCGGCAAGTCCCAACTCGAACGGCACATCCACCCCGCACAGCATCAATTTGCGGTCGGGGCCAAGCACATGAACATCATAGCCGGTGCCGATATGGGGCAATCTCTGGGTCATCAACAATTGTTCCATGCGGGAAAAATCGGCGGGATAGGTGATCTTGAAATTGTCGTCCGAGCCCGGCGTGAGCGCAACCCCAAGCCCGGCTTGTTCAAACAAATACGCATCGTCGGTGGCAAGACCCGTGTCATCGGCGCGATGCAGATCGAGCAAGGTTTGAAACCGGAACGCCTGCGGTGTCTGCACCCGGAACAGATCATCGCGGGGCACCGTTGCCGCCACCATGCCCCCATCGCCGCGCTTGAGCGTATCGGCCACCGGCACGGCCGGGATCACCGCGTCGGCGCGCGCCAAAGCCGCGATCAGGCCTTCGATCATCGCGGCGGGCGCAAACGGCCGCGCCGCGTCATGCACCAATACAAAATCGGGGGCAAAGGGCACCAATGCCTCCAGCCCGGCACGCACGCTGGCCTGGCGCGTGGCGCCGCCGGGCACCGGCGGAAGATGCGCAATCTCGCCCAAAGCGGCATCAATCGCCGCGGCGTCGCCCACGGGTTGCAAAAATCTCACATGCGGCAACAACGCCAAAGCAGCCCAGGCAATCACCGGACGGCCACCCAACATCATGAATTGTTTGGGGATTTCTCCCCCAAATCGACTTGCGCTGCCCGCGGCAACAAGGATTGCGGCAATTTTCATACGGCAGAATTGCAACGTGCCGGATTGCGCGTCAACCACTTGATCGGCTATTTGCACAAATCATGGGCAGCAATCACGCCATTCACACCAAGCTTCACACGGATGACACTTCCACCGCCCGGCTCCCCGCCGGGCCTGCCGGAATTTTACCACCTATCGACCTGGCCCCGATTGATCTTGGCGGCGTGGTCATCGCAACCCCGGTCATATTGGCGCCGCTGTCGGGCGTCACCGATCTGCCGTTCCGGCGTTTGGTCAAACAACATGGCGTCGGGCTGGTGGTTTCGGAAATGATCGCCAGTTGGGCGATGGTGCATGAAAATCGCGCCACCTTGCGCATGGCCGAGGTCGATGACGGCAACGGCCCCAACGCCGTGCAACTGGCCGGTTGCGACCCCGCCGCGATGGCCGAGGCAGCCAAAATCGCCGCCGGCAAGGGGGCCGATCTGATCGACATCAATTTCGGCTGTCCGGTGAAAAAAGTCGCCGTGGGGCAAATGGCCGGTTCCGCCCTGATGCGTGACGAAATCCTGGCCGGCCGCCTGCTCGAAGCCACTGTCAGGGCGGTGCGCGTGCCGGTCACGCTGAAGATGCGCATGGGATGGGATCACAACAGCCTGAACGCGCCCGCATTGGCCCGAATCGCCGAAAGCGCGGGCATTCGCATGGTCACCATCCATGGCCGCACCCGTCAGCAATTCTATCACGGCGCCGCCGATTGGGGCTTTGTGCGCCAGGTGAAAGACGCCGTGCGCCTGCCGGTGATCGTCAATGGCGACATCATCAGCGAAGACGCGGCGTTGAACGCTTTGCTGCAATCGGGCGCCGACGGGGTGATGATCGGGCGCGGCTCCTATGGCCGCCCCTGGTTTTTGCATCAGGTGGCGCATTTCCTCGCCACGGGACATAAGCTCGCAGCCCCCGGCCTGGAAGCGCAGAAGCAAATCCTGCTCGATCATTACGCCGCCATACGCGAACATTTCGGTGAAAATGCCGGCGTACGGCTCGCCCGCAAGCATCTGGCCTGGTATTCGCGGGGCTTGCGCGGCTCGGCCGATTTCCGCGCCACCATCAACCGGCTGGCCGAAAGCGCGGATGTGCTGACACAGATCGATCGTTTCTATGATCCGCTGATCACCGCCGGCGCGGTGCGGATCGAACCCACCGCCCCCGATCAAGAAGACACCTCCAACCTGGAGCAGGCAGCAGCATGAACAGCGGCTTTGGGCGCACGGTTCGTTCGCTGGTCCGGCGTGGCAGCCGCACGCCGCCACCGCCCGATCTGCAGATGATGATGACATCGCTGCCGGTGCCGGTGGTGATGCTCGATCCCGAAAACCGCGTTCGCTGGCTCAACCAATCCGCCGAGCAATTTCTCGGCATTTCCGCCAGCCAGCTTTTGGGCGTGCCGCTGGATCATCTGCTGGCGCCCGACAACCCGCTGTTCATGATGATCGATCAGGTGCGCAGCCAGGGCGTCACCATCGCCGAGCATGATTTGTCGCTGGAAAGCCCCCGGCTTTCCAAACACGGCATTGCGGTGCAGGCCGCCCCGATGGTGGAAGATCCGGGCGCCGTGGTGCTGTGTTTCCACGACAGTTCGGCCGCGCGCACGCTGGACCGGCAAATGAATTTCCGCAGCGCCGCCAGATCCGTCAGCGGCATGGCGGCAATTTTGGCGCACGAGGTCAAAAACCCGCTGTCCGGCATTCGCGGCGCGGCCCAATTGCTCGAAGCCAACGCCATGGATGCCGATCGCGAACTGACAGTGCTGATCCGCGACGAAGCCGACCGCATTCGCGCGCTGGTCGATCGCATGGAGATCTTCAGCGAACGGCCGATCGAACGGCGGCCGGTGAACATCCATTGGGTGCTGGAACATGTGCGCAAACTTGCCGCCAGCGGTTTTGCCTCGCATTTGCGCATTGTCGAGGCCTATGATCCTTCGTTGCCGCCGGTGGCGGGCAATCGCGATCAACTGATTCAGGTCCTGCTCAATCTGGTGAAAAACGCCGCCGAGGCCATCACCCAGGACGATATGGCGAACGGCGAAATCTATCTTTCCACCGCCTATCACCACGGCGTGCGATTGGCGGCGCCGGGATCGAACAAGCGCGTGCATTTGCCGTTGGTGGTGACGGTGCGCGACAACGGTCCCGGCATCCCCGAAGACCTGCTGCCGCATCTGTTCGAGCCGTTCGTGACCACCAAGACCTCGGGCAGCGGCCTGGGGTTGGCGTTGGTCGCCAAGATCATCGGCGATCATGGCGGGCTGATCGAAGTCGAAAGCCGTCCCGGCCGCACCGAATTCCGGTTGCATCTGCCATTGATGGCCGATGAAACCGATAATTTCGCATTGCCCGGCTAACCGTTACTTTTTCCAGCGCGTCGTTTCAGACAAGGCCGTTACAGCATGACTCTCCCCACCATCCTGATCGCCGACGATGACCGTTCCATCCGCACTGTGCTTACCCAGGCGCTGGGGCGGGCGGGCTATCAGGTGCGGGCCACCGGCACCGCGGCAACCTTGTGGCGATGGGTGGAAGATGGCGAGGGCGATCTGGTGATCACCGATGTGGTGATGCCCGACGAGAACGGTCTGGATCTGATCCCGCGCATCAAACGCATCCGCCCGGATCTGCGGGTGGTGGTGATGAGCGCGCAATCGACCCTGATGACCGCCGTGAAAGCCGCCCAGCGCGGCGCGTTCGAATATTTGCCCAAGCCGTTCGATCTGGCCGAATTGATGTCGGTGGTCGCCCGCGCGCTGACGCAGCCGGTTCGTCCGGCACAAGAGCCCGCCGAACCGCGCGACGCCGAGGAACGCCTGCCCCTGATCGGGCGGTCGGCCTCAATGCAGGAAATTTACCGCACCATCGCCCGTCTGACCACCTCCGATCTCACCGTGATGATCACCGGCGAATCCGGCACCGGCAAGGAATTGGTGGCCCGTGCGCTGCATGATTACGGACGCCGCCGCAGCGGGCCGTTTGTGGCGGTGAACATGGCCGCGATCCCGCGGGAACTGATCGAAAGCGAGTTGTTCGGCCACGAACGCGGGGCTTTCACCGGCGCCACCAACCGCACCCAGGGCCGGTTTGAACAGGCCAATGGTGGCACCCTGTTTTTGGATGAAATCGGCGACATGCCGCCCGAGGCGCAAACGCGCCTGCTGCGCGTGTTGCAAGAAGGCGAGTTCACCTCGGTCGGTGGCCGCACACCGGTCAAGGTCAATGTGCGCATCGTCGCCGCAACCCACCGCGATTTGCGCCAATCGATCCGCGCCGGCGCCTTCCGCGAAGATCTGTTCTATCGCCTGAACGTGGTGCCGATCCGCCTGCCGCCATTGCGCGATCGCGCCGAGGATATCCCCCTGCTCGCACGGCATTTTCTGGAGCGCGCCCAGGAAGCCGGCCTGCCGGTGAAGCTGCTCGACCAAAGCGCCGTGGAGGCGCTGCGCGCTTATCGCTGGCCGGGCAATGTGCGCGAGTTGGAAAACCTGATGCGCCGGCTCGCCGCACTTTACCCGCAAGAGGTGATCGGCGCCGAGGTGATCGAAACCGAAGTGGCGGATGTCGGTCCCGAAATCGAATTGCCGCCAACAAGCGGCCGCGGTGCGCCCGAGCCTCTCGCCCAAGCCGTGGAACGTCACATCAAACAATTCCTTGCCTCGCAACGCGACGGGATGCCGATGCATGATATTTACGATCGGGTGATCGCCGAGGTGGAACGTCCGCTGATTCAGATGACGTTGGCCGCCACACGCGGCAACCAGATCAAGGCGGCGTCGATGCTGGGGCTGAACCGCAACACCCTGCGCAAGAAGATCCGCGATTTGGAGATTCCGGTGGTGCGAGGCGTAAGCTAGATTCCCTCATGACCGAACTCACCGATCCCGCCGTCATCGTTCAAGACAAAAAGCCCGCATCGTGGCTGCGCTGGCTGATCGATGTGATCATGGGCAAGGCGATCACGTTGGTGTTGGCCTCGGTGGCGTTGCTGTTTGGCGTCGGCACGTTTTTTGTGCTGGCCGATGGCGCCACCGCGCTGTCTCCAGACCTGATCAGCGGCTTGGTGATGGCCAATCTTTCCGTGTTGCTGCTGCTGTTTGCGGTGCTGGCGGGCAAACTTACCCGCGTGTGGCGCGAACGCCGCAGCGGAAGGGCCGGTTCCAAACTGCATGTGCGGTTGGTGCTGCTGTTCGGCGTGGTGGCCACCGTGCCTTCGATCATGGTGGCGATCTTTGCCTCGATGTTTTTCCATTTCGGCGTGCAGGCCTGGTTCAACGACCGTGTGCGCACGGCTTTGAACGAAGGTCTGCAAGCCAGCCAAGGCTATCTTATCGAAAATCGCAACACCATCCGTTCGGACGTGTTGGCGATGGCCTATGATCTAACCCGCGTGGGAGCGACGCAAAGCCTGTATTCAGCCGATTTCGGCACCGCTCTTACCAACGAGACAGGATTGCGCGGCCTGACCGAGGCAATGATCTTCGAGCCTGTCACGGGGCAACGCATCGTCTCGTCGGGGCTGGCGGGCGGTTATGGCATCGCCTTGCCCCCTGTCGACGCCATCAACACCGCCAGATCCGGCGGTGTAGGGGTGGTGACCAGCGACGACGGCACGTTGGTGCGCGCGGTGGTGGCGCTGAACACCACGCCGTCGCTGATGCTGGTGGTCAGCCGGCCGGTGGATCGCACCATCCTGGATCACATGCAGCGCACCGAACGCGCCGTGCAGGAATACAACCGGCTGGATCAAAACCGATCGGGGCTGCAAGTCACCTTCAGCCTGATCTTTGCCATCGTCTCGCTGCTGGTGCTGTCGGCCGCGGTGTTGCTGGGGGTATTGCTGGCCAACCAGATTGCACGGCCCATCGGGCGGTTGACCCTCGCCGCCGAGCGGGTGCGCAAGGGCGATCTGCAGGTGCGCGTGCCCGAACGCGGCAACGACGAAATCGGCGATCTGTCCCGCGCGTTCAACCGCATGACCGGCCAATTGGCCGCCGGCCACCATGATCTGATGGAGGCCTACGGCCAAATCGATGAACGCCGCCGCTTTACCGAAAGCGTGCTGTCGGGTGTTTCCGCCGGGGTGATCGGGCTTGATGCGCTGGCGCGCATCGAATTGCCCAACCGCGTGGCCAGCCTGCTGTTGCAAACCGACCTGCTGGAATCCCTGGGGCGCCCGCTGGCCGATTTGGTGCCGGAGTTCAGCCCGCTGATCGAACAGGTCATGCGCGACCCCGATCGGCCGCTGACTCAGGAAATCATGTTGGGCAACAACGCCCGCAGCCGCACGCTGCTGGTGCGGGTGGGGGCCGAGATCAAGGATGGGGTCGCCAGCGGCTATGTGGTCACTTTCGACGACATCACCGAATTGCAATCGGCCCAGCGCAAAGCCGCCTGGGCCGATGTGGCGCGGCGCATCGCCCACGAAATCAAGAACCCGCTCACCCCGATCCAATTGGCCGCCGAACGGCTGAAACGCCGCTTTGCCCGCGAAATCAAATCCGATCCCGAAACCTTTGCCCAATGCGCCGACACCATCATTCGCCATGTCGAGGATATCGGCCGGATGGTGGATGAATTCTCGCGCTTTGCGCGGATGCCGCAGCCGGTGATCCACATGGAAGACATCGGCACGGTGGCGCGCGAAGCCCTGATCTTACAAAAGGCCGCCCACCCAGAAATCGAATTCGTCACCCACATTCCCCCCCAGGGGCCCCGCGCCCCGTGCGATCGCCGTCTGATCGGCCAGGCCATCACCAATTTGCTGCAAAACGCCGCGGATGCGGTTGCGATGCCGGAAGGCGCCGCGCGGGACGCTCACCCACAAATCGGCCACCCGCGAATTGATTTGAGTGTAACATTGATCAAAGGGCAAATCGCGATCACAGTCACCGACAATGGTCCGGGATTGCCCGCCGAAGGCCGCGCCGAGTTGACCGAACCCTATGTGACGACCAAACAAAAAGGAACCGGACTTGGGCTCGCTATTGTAAAGAAAATCATGGAAGATCATGCGGGAAGCCTGTCTCTCGCCGATCGCCTCGATACCCCTGGATCCGATGTTTCAGGGGCGGAAGTCACCTTGCTATTGCCGGAAACAATTGCCGATGTCGCATGAGATTCTGATTATCGACGACGAACCCGACATCAGATTGCTGATCGAGGGCGTGTTGCGCGATGAAGGCTATGAAACCCGCACCGCCGGCGATAGCGAAGCCGCGCTGGCCGCGTTCCGCCTGCGCCGCCCCTCGCTGGTGATTTTGGATATCTGGCTGCAAGGCTCCAAACTGGATGGCCTCGGCATTCTGGAGGCCCTGCAAGCCGAGGAACCGCATGTGCCGGTGGTGATGATCTCGGGCCACGGCACAATCGAAACCGCGGTGGGTGCGATTCAGCGTGGCGCCTATGATTTCATCGAAAAGCCGTTCAAATCCGATCGCCTGATCCTGATCGTGCGCCGCGCGCTCGAAGCCGCGCGCCTGGCCCGCGAAGTGGCCGAATTGCGGCTGCGCGCCGGGGCGGAAACCGAACTCGCCGGCGAAAGCCCGATGATCGCCGCCGTGCGCGGCGCCATCGAGCGCGTGGCCCCCACCGGATCGCGCGTGCTGATCTCCGGCCCGCCCGGATCGGGCAAGGAAGTGGCGGCGCGGATGATCCATGCCCGCTCACGCCGCAGCGACGGCCCGTTCGTGGCACTGAATTGCGCCGCACTCAACCCGATACGCTTCGAGGAAGAATTATTCGGCATCGAGGGCAGCATCGGCGGCGGCGCCGACGCCCACCCGCGCCGCACCGGCATGTTGGAACGCGCCCACGGCGGCACGCTGCTGCTCGATGAAGTCTCCGACATGCCGCTGGAAACCCAGGGCAAGATCGTGCGGGCGTTGCAGGATCAAACCTTTGAACGTCTGGGCGGCTCGGTGCGGGTCAAGGTGGATGTGCGCGTGCTGGCCGCCACCAACCGCGATCTGCAAAACGAAATCAACGCCGGGCGCTTCCGCGAGGATCTGTATTACCGCCTTGCCGTGGTGCCGCTGCGGATGCCCGCGCTGAAGGAACGCCGCGAGGATATCCCGCTGCTCGCGCGCACCCTGCTGGCCCACTCCAGCGAAAACGCCGGCATCCCGCCGCGCCTGCTGGCGGTGGACACCATCGCCGCCCTGCAAGCCTATGATTGGCCCGGCAACGTGCGCCAATTGCGCAACGTGATGGATTGGCTGCTGATCATGGCGCCCGGGGGCATCAACGAACCGCTGCGCGCCGAAATGCTGCCGCCCGAAATCGGCTCCGGCGCGCCGGCGTTGCTGAGTTTGGAAGGTGCGTCGGATCTGATGACCCTGCCGCTGCGCGAGGCGCGGGACATGTTCGAGACGCATTATCTGCAAGCCCAACTGACCCGCTTCGGCGGCAACATCAGCCGCACGGCGCAGTTCGTGGGGATGGAACGCAGCGCGTTGCACCGCAAGTTGAAGCAGTTGGGGGTTAATTCGGACGAGAAGATGTGATCCCATTTCCCGGGTTCCCGGCTTGCTAAAGCTGTCGCGGTCAGGGATAATTGTCGAACGGGCAGATAGCTCAAACGATGAGCGGCATCACTTGGCTCGGCACTCCAAGGAACGAATAAAATGAGTTCCCGCCAAGGACACAATCCCAAACGCCGCATTGTGGCGTTCAATCAACACGATGAAAAGCAACGCGCCTCTCTGGCGGAAAAACTTAATTATGTAGGCAGCGCGCTTCATAAACAACATCCAGGAAATTACGGCTTTCGGCCTCCTGTCAATCCCCGTCCATGGAAATCACTTTGTGACGAACATCGGACCATCCCACGAGAAGAAGCACAACAACTGCTACATGATGGGGTGCTTAAGGGATTATTCAGCGAAATCCGTGACGATGGGCGGCCCAAATACGTTTGGAGCGTCGATAGAGACGGCAACGTCTACGAGGCGAAGGTAGACAGTGATGGCTATCACGGCTATCGGTTACCTGAGTCTGACGATTTCAGAACTCTCATCATCAAGGAATGGGCAAAGCGATGAGCCCCCGACTGAATATTTCGACCCACTGGGAACACCTGGAAAGTGGCAGCGCGGAGGAATGCGCTTGCTTCGCTGCTTTGGGCATCGAAATGGACAATCGCTTTCTTACCGATGGAGTGGATGGCTTTGCTGGAAAACAAACCAACGAACCACTACTTTCAACCTATCATCTTGCCCAATGGTTCGTCTGGAATTGGTGGCGCCTCCGTTGGGAGCCCCGTTCTAGCACCGCCGATTGGGCATTCGCTCACCGTATGGCTACCATCGGGGAAGGTTACGTGTGGCCCAATATCACCATTTGGTCGGACGGTGAGCGCACCGCACTTATCGCCAAGCCTACCCCCGGCAATGGAACAGCAAAGTTTCGCTATATAGCTGATTATACGGCGATTATGCCGTCAAATTCGTTTCAAAAAGTGATCGATGCTTTCGTCACACGAGTGCGGGACCAGCTTCGTAAAGAACAAATTTCATCGACCAACTTGGATCACATCTGGGATGATCTAATAGCCGAGCGTAACGATGCAACCATGACACGGCGCCGTAAGCTCGAGGCTTTGCTCGGACACGAACCCGGTGAAGCTGATGAAACATTGATCAACCAGTTGATTGAAGACAGCCAATCGCTTGGGCCAGCGGCCGTCGATGAGCTCGCGGCTGACCGGCGCGGAGGCACCCCACCTCCCCGAGCGGAGGAGTTGCACGCACTAGCCAAAAGTTACGGCTTCGCTACATCCTCGAAGGACGCAGTTTCTTTGAAACAGAAAATGCCACCTCCGAGAGGTGAGATCGCTGCGTGGAAACTGGGTGCGGAGCTAGCACATGCACTGCGCATTCAGGAGCAGCTCGGCGACACTCCGATCTCGAATGAACGGCTGGCTGAATTTGTTGGCGCCACCACGCGCTTCGCAAGCGAAGGGACGTCTCCGCAAATTTTTTCCTTCGCGTATGATAAATGGCACGGAACTGAGGGACGCATTGTCTTACGCTCTAGATCCGAGGGTGGACGTCGCTTCGAGCTGGCCCGGCTATTGGCCGATCGCCTATACAGGCCTACTGGAAACCAATTTCACGCTGCCACTCGGGCCTATACATATAGCCAAAAACTACAACGCTCCTTTGCGGCTGAGCTATTGAGCCCATTTGAAGCAGTCAAAGATATGCTCGATGGTGATTATTCTTCCGAAAACCAATCCGAAATTGCAAAACACTTCGGGGTGTCAGATTGGACGGTCACAACTTTGCTGGTTAACCACCGCGTCCTGAATCGAGACGAGCTCGACGAAGAACTAGGGGCAGTCGCTTAAAAGGCCCACCTTCCCGTTGACTTCTCCGCCCACTCCGGCTAAACGCCCACCCCTGGCAGCAAGGCATCCGCTTTGCCGCCCCATATCTCTATAAAAAGGCTCTCGGGCATCTCGCCACGGGTGGCTACCCTAAGGATCTAGACCATGTTTGCCATCATCCGCACTGGCGGAAAGCAATATCGCGTGACGAAAAACGCGATTTTGAAGATCGAAAAGCTCGACGCCGAACCCGGCTCGATTTTCACCTTCACCGATGTCCTGGCTGTCGGCTCGGAAGCCGGCGTGACCATTGGGGCGCCGATCGTTGCGGGCGCCACCGTCACCGCCACCGTGGTCGCCCAGGATCGCCTGGAAAAAGTGATCATCTTCAAGAAGCGCCGCCGGCAGAACAGCCGCCGCAAGAACGGCCATCGTCAGCACGTCACCGTGCTGCGCGTCGCCAGCATCAACGCCCACTCTGGCAACGTCGCGTAAGGAGCACACACCATGGCACATAAAAAAGCCGGCGGTTCATCCCGCAACGGGCGCGACACAGCCGGTCGGCGTCTTGGCGTCAAGAAATACGGCGGCGAGATCGTGATCGCCGGCAACATCATCATCCGCCAGCGCGGCACGCGTTGGAAGCCGGGCCGCAATGTCGGTCTGGGCCGCGATCACACCATCTTCGCGCTGATCGAAGGCCATGTGAAGTTCGAGCGCAAAGCCGACGACCGCGTGCATGTCTCGGTGGAAGCCCTCCCGGCAGCCGCTGAGTAAGCGCTGACCCTGATTGGATCGCTTGGAAGGGGTCGGCAACAGCCGGCCCCTTTTGCGTTATAAGCCACCCTCGCCTCGTCTCCTGAAGGTTACCATGAAATTCCTCGACCAAGCCAAAATCTATCTGAAATCCGGCGACGGCGGGGACGGCGTGGTGGCATTCCGGCGCGAGCGTTTCATCGAATATGGCGGCCCGGACGGCGGCAGCGGCGGCAAGGGCGGCGACATCATCTTTGAATCCGCCGAAAACCTCAACACGCTGATCGACTTCCGTTACACGCAGCATTTCCGCGCCCGCAAGGGCGGCAACGGCGCGGGTTCCGATCGCACCGGGGCGGGCGCCGAGGATGTGGTGATCAAGGTTCCCATCGGCACCCAGGTGATCGACGACGACAAGGAAACCGTGCTCGCCGATCTCGACAAACCCAACATGCGTGTCACCCTGCTGCGCGGCGGCGATGGCGGCTTCGGCAATGCCTGCTTTAAAACCAGCACCAACCGCGCCCCGCGCCGGGCCGACAAAGGCTGGCCGGGCGAAGAGCGCTGGGTGTGGCTGCGGCTGAAATTGATCGCCGATGTGGGGCTGGTTGGTCTGCCCAACGCCGGAAAATCGACCTTCCTGTCCATCGTGTCCGCCGCCAAGCCCAAGATCGCCGATTATCCCTTCACCACCTTGAACCCGCAATTGGGCGTGGTGCGGCCCTCGGCGACCGAGGAATTCGTGATCGCCGACATTCCCGGCCTGATCGAAGGCGCGCACGAAGGCGCTGGCCTCGGCGATCGCTTTCTGGGTCATGTTGAACGCTGTGGCGTGTTGCTGCATCTGATCGATGGCGCCGCCGGCCATGTGGTGGACGCCTGGCGCACCGTGCGCGGCGAGATGGAAGCCTACGGCGGCGGTCTGGCCGAAAAGCCGGAGATTTTGGTGCTGAACAAATCCGATGCGATGACCGCGCGCGAGGCATCGAGCCGCCGCGCCGCGCTGGCCAAGGCTTCGGGCCAGGAAGTGCATCTGATGTCCGGCGTCACCGGCGATAATTTGCAGCCCATCGTGCGTTTGCTGATGAATCACGTTCACGCGGTGAAAGAGGCGCGCAAGAAATGATCCTGCCGTCGCTGCTTTCGGCCCGCAAACTGGTGGTGAAAATCGGCAGCGCCTTGCTGGTCGATCCCGACCGCGCCGAACCGCGTCTGGAGTGGCTGGCCAGTGTCGCCGCCGACATCGCCTCGCTGCGCGCCCGTGGCGTGCAGGTGATCGTGGTGTCCTCGGGCGCCATTTCGCTGGCGCGGCGGCAATTGGGGCTGATGCACAAACGGCTGCGGCTGGATGAAAAACAGGCGGCGGCGGCGGTGGGGCAAATCCGCCTGGCGCAGGCCTGGAGCGAGGCACTGTCGGCGCACAAGATCATCGCCGCGCAATTGCTGCTCACGCTTGAAGACAGCGAGGATCGCCAGCGTTATCTGAACGCGCGCGAGACTTTGAACACCCTGCTGGCGCTGGGCGCCGTGCCGGTGATCAATGAAAACGATTCGGTCGCCACCGCCGAAATTCGCTATGGCGACAACGACCGCCTGGCCGCGCGCGTGGCCGAAATGGTGCAGGCCGACCAGTTGGTGTTGCTATCCGACATCGACGGCCTTTACACCGCCGACCCCAGGCGCGATGCCAATGCCCAACATCTGCCGATGATCGCCCAGATCACGCCCGAAATCGAGGCGATGGGCGGCGATCCGTTGCCGGGACTTTCCTCGGGCGGGATGCGCACCAAATTGGTGGCGGCGCGGATCGCAACACAGGCCGGCTGCGCCATGGCGATTGCCTTGGGCCACCGCCCTCACCCGCTGCAAGCACTGGCCGAGGGCGCGCGCTGCTCGTGGTTCCTGCCGGCACCCGAAGGCCGCTCGGCGCGCAAGCGTTGGATCGCGGGCACGCTGGCGCCCTTGGGCGTGATGGTGGTGGACGAAGGGGCGGCGCGGGCGTTGACGGCGGGCCGTTCGCTGTTGCCCGCGGGGGTGCGCTCGGTCGAGGGCGAGTTCAATCTGGGCGATCCGGTGGCCGTGCGCGATGGTGCGGGCCGCGAGTTGGCGCGCGGCCTGGCGGCCTATGCGGCCTGCGATGCGCGCAAGATCGCGGGGCATAGATCCGACGAGATCGAGGCGCTGCTGGGCTGGTCGGCGGGAGATGAACTGATCCACCGCGACGATCTGGCGTTGCTGGCGGGAACGCCAACCGCCTGATTTAGAGCGATTTCATGCGATCGCTCTAGAGCACATTCGGATCACGTTGAACCATATACGTGCGACGAACGTGCTCTAGCTTTTTGTTTTTACGCATGATTCACGCCTACGTGTTATTCAACCTGCGGCGATCATGCTCTAATTCTCCTCCCAAAACCCATCGCTGGCGCATAATTTATCCCAGGCATTTTGGGCGTCTTGCAATGCGGGCATGGATCTTTCGGTGGCGATCCCCACCGCCATGCCGGCGGCAAATCCACACGGACCGAGCTTGGCCAGCAATGGCTCCACGCTGACCGCGTCGTTGATTTCGCCCAGCGCTTCCTGCAATTCGCCCAGACGCTCCAGATATTTGCGCGTCGCCTTGCCGCCCCAAAAATCGCCAACAAACTCGGCCCCATAGCGCAGACGCTTGGCGTTTTTGCGCACTTCGTGCAAGGCCGGGAGCGGCAGTGCCGCCAAATCCTCGCCCGCGGCCAATAAATCGCGCGC
>JAJZHU010000216.1 GCA_021798375.1 Pseudomonadota bacterium
GGGCCAGGGGGTTGGCGGTTTGGCTGGCGCGGGCGGTGCCTTGCAATGATGGCGGAATTTCATTGGGGCAGGCGGCGATGGCGCGTGTTATGATATAGGGGGATTTGTCATGTGTCTTGCCATTCCTATTCTTGTCGAGGAATTATTGCCGGATGAGATGGCGCGGGTCACGCTCGGCGGTGTTTCCAAGGCGGTGTCGATCGCGTTGCTCGAAGATGTGCGGGTGGGGGATTATCTGCTGATCCATGTCGGTTACGCATTGGCGCGCCTGGACCCGGATGAGGCGGCGTTGACGCTGGCGATGATGCGCGAGGCGGCGTTGTTGTGAAATACATCGACGAATTCCGCGACGGGGCTTTGGCGCGGGCGATGGCGGCGACGATCGCGCGTGAGGCGGCGACAGGGCGTTTGTATCGGTTTATGGAATTTTGCGGCGGTCACACGCACGCGATTTCGCGTTACGGCATCGAGGATTTGCTGCCCGCGAACGTGCGGATGGTGCATGGGCCGGGCTGTCCGGTTTGTGTGTTGCCGATGGGGCGGATCGATGAGGCGATCGCGCTGGCCATGCGGTCTGAAGTGATATTGTGCAGCTATGCCGATTTGATGCGGGTGCCTGCCTCGAGGGGCAATAGTTTGCTCAGGGCCAAGGCGTCGGGGGCGGATATTCGCATGGTCTATTCGACGTTGGATGCGATTCGTATTGCCGAGGCCGAGCCGGAACGCGAGGTGGTGTTTTTTGCCATCGGGTTCGAGACGACCACGCCGCCGACGGCGATGGCGATCAGATTGGCGCAGAAGAAACATCTGGTGAATTTCAGCGTATTTTGCAATCATGTGCTGACGCCAGCGGCGATGCGGGCCATTTTGGACGGCGAGGAATTGCGCATCGGTGGGTTTGTGGGGCCGGCGCATGTCAGCAGCGTGACGGGGACGCGGCCGTACGCCGCGATCGTGGATGATTATGCCAAGCCGGTGGTGGTGGCGGGGTTCGAGCCGCTCGATGTGGTGCATGCGATCCTGATGTTGGTGCGCCAGATCAATCAGGGGCGGTGCGAGGTGGAAAATCAATATCGCCGTCTGGTCACGGTCGAGGGAAATTTGATCGCGCAACGCGAAATCGCGGCGATTTTTGAACTGCGTGATTCGTTCGAATGGCGGGGATTGGGTGAGTTGCCACGCAGTGCGTTGCGATTGCGGGCGGAATTCGCGGCGTTCGACGCCGAGCGGCGGTTTGGGATGGTGCCCGTTACCGCCTTGGATAATCCGGCGTGCGAGTGCGGGGATATTTTGCGCGGGGTGAAGAAGCCGGTGGAGTGTAAATTATTCGGCACGGTTTGCTCGCCGGAGACGCCGATGGGGTCTTGCATGGTGTCGTCGGAGGGCGCGTGCGCGGCGCATTGGAGTTATGGGAGATTTAGGGATAGGGGTAGGTGAGGGATATGTTGTGCATCGCACTACACGCAAGCGCCAACCCGCAATGAGAGTGCGTGGTGATGTTGTATAATCGACAAAAGTTTTTTGCTTTTCCGACCATGAAAGCCAGCGAATGCCGTTGCCAAAGTTTCGCGCCCGTAAATTGGATTTCGCGCACCGCCGCGTCGATCTTTCGCACGGCGCCGGTGGCCGGGCGATGGCGCAGTTGATCGACGAGATTTTTCGGCCGGCGTTTGATAATGCGTTGTTGGATCGTGGTGACGATCAGGCGGCGTTTGATGTGGCGGCGGGGCGGATGGTGATTTCGACCGATGCCTATGTAATTTCGCCGTTGTTTTTTCCGGGTGGAGACATTGGCTCGCTGGCGGTGCATGGCACGATCAATGATGTGGCGATGGCGGGGGCGCGGCCTTTGCATTTGGCGGCGAGTTATATCATCGAGGAAGGGTTTGCGCTGGCCGATTTGCAGCGGATTGCGCAAAGCATGGGGCGGGCGGCGCGTGAGGCGGGGGTGGCGATTGTGACCGGCGACACCAAGGTGGTGGAGCGTGGCAAGGGGGATGGGGTGTTTATTACCACCACGGGGATTGGGGTGGTGCCCACGGGCTTGGATTTGTCGGCGGATCGGGCGCGGGTGGGGGATCGGGTGATTTTGTCGGGGTTTATCGGCGATCATGGCGTGGCGGTGATGTCGCAGCGGGCGAATTTGGGGTTTGAGACGGCGATTTTGTCGGACAGCGCGGCGTTGCATGGGTTGGTGGCGGAGATGGTGCGGGTGGCGGGAGGATCGTTGCGGGTGATGCGCGATCCGACGCGAGGCGGCCTGGCGGCGAGTTTGAACGAGATCGCGCGGACCTCCGGGTGCGGGTTTGTGATCGAGGAGGAGCGGATTCCGGTGCGGGACGAGGTGCGGGCGGCGTGCGAATTGCTGGGGTTGGACCCGCTTTACGTCGCCAACGAGGGCAAGTTGGTGGCGGTTGTGGCGCCGGAGGCGGCGGAGGTTTTATTGGCCGCGATGCGTTCGCATCCGTTGGGCAAGGATGCCGCGATCATCGGGGTTGTAATCGAAGACGATCAGCATTTCGTGCAAATGACCACTTCGTTCGGTGGTGGCCGGATCGTCGATTGGCTGGCCGGCGAGCAGTTGCCCAGAATCTGTTGATGTTATAACTCTTTGTTATAAAATGTTTTTTGCTTCTTTTTTGGGAAAAAGGAAGACCTTTCTCCTTAGGTGTGATGACAGATTGTCCCGAACGCGCTAGTTGCTAACCAACTGTGACTATGGGGCGACGTGTTTTGAGCATTCTGACCAGCAACGATATTCGGGCCACTTTCCTAGATTTTTTTGCCCGCAATGGGCATGAAGTGGTGCCATCAAGCCCGTTGGTGCCGCGCAACGACCCCACTTTGCTGTTCACCAACGCGGGCATGGTGCAGTTCAAGAACGTGTTCACCGGCGCCGAAAAGCGCGCCAGGACCCGCGCCACCAGTTCGCAGAAATGCGTGCGTGCGGGCGGCAAGCACAACGACCTCGACAATGTGGGGGTGACGGCGCGGCATCATACTTTTTTTGAGATGCTGGGGAATTTCAGCTTCGGCGATTATTTCAAGGAAGAGGCGATTCGGTTGGCGTGGGAGTTGATCACCAAGGATTTCGCGCTGCCGCGTGAGAAATTGCTGGTCACGGTTTATGCCGACGACGAGGATGCGGCGGCGCTGTGGCGCATGATCGCCGGTTTTTCCGACGACCGGATCATTCGCATTCCGACCTCGGATAATTTCTGGCGCATGGGTGATACCGGGCCTTGCGGGCCGTGCTCGGAGATTTTCTATGATCATGGCGACAAGATCCCCGGCGGGCCGCCTGGCAGCCCGAACGAGGACGGGGATCGGTTTATCGAGATCTGGAACCTGGTGTTCATGCAATATGAGGAAGGTCCGCCCGGCACGCGCTCGCCGTTGCCGCGGCCTTCGATCGACACGGGCATGGGGCTGGAGCGTGTTTCGGCTATTTTGCAGGGCAAGCACGATAATTACGACACGGATGCGTTGCGTTCGCTGATTTTGGCTTCGAGCGAAGTTACCGGCCAGGATCCGGATGGGAAATTTCGCATCAGCCATCGCGTGGTGGCCGATCATTTGCGCTCGACGGCGTTTTTGATGGCCGATGGAGTGCTGCCGTCCAATGAAGGGCGCGGTTATGTGTTGCGGCGGATCATGCGCCGGGCGATGCGGCATTTGCACATGATGGGCACCAAGGAGGCGTTGTTCCACAAACTGGTTCCGGCTTTGGTGCGGCAGATGGGGGCGGCTTACCCGGAATTGGGGCAGGCGGAGTCGTTGATCGAAGAGACGATGCGGTTGGAGGAAAATCGCTTTAAGGCCATGCTGGAACGTGGGCTTGGATTGCTTGCCGACGAGACCGGGAAATTGGGTCAAGGCGAGAAATTGCCGGGTGCGGTGGCGTTTAAATTATATGATACCTACGGCTTTCCGCTGGATCTGACCCAGGATGCCCTGCGCGATCAGGGGCGCGGGGTGGATGAAGACGGGTTCAAGGCGGCGATGGCCGAGCAGCGCACCCGCGCACGGGCGGCGTGGAGTGGGTCGGGCGATGCCGCCACGGGCAAATTATGGTTCGAGTTGCGCGATAAGCTGCCGGCCACGGAGTTTTTTGGCTATAGCACCGAACGGGCCGAGGGCGAGATTTTGGCGCTGGTGGTGGATGGCGCGGAAGTGCCGTTGGCCGTGCCTGGCACCGAAGTGGGCGTGATCCTGAACCAAACGCCTTTTTACGGCGAAAGTGGTGGGCAGGTGGGCGACGCCGGCAGGATCACCGGGCCGGATGGGTTGGTGATCGAGATTGCCGACACGCAGAAGAAATTGGGTGCGCTGTTCGTGCATCAGGGCGTGGTGAAATCGGGCGTGGCGAAGATCGGCGGGATGGTGGTGGCCGAGTTGGACCACAAGCGGCGCAATCAGATTCGGTCGCATCACAGCGCCACCCATTTGTTGCACGAGGCGTTGCGCCGGCGTTTGGGAGCACATGTGGCGCAGAAGGGCAGTTTGAACGCGCCGGACCGGCTGCGGTTCGATATCAGCCAGCCGGTGCCGCTGACCCGCGAGGACATTGCGGTGGTGGAAGCGGAAGTGAATGCGCGCATTCGGGAAAACAGCGAAGTCACCACCCGGTTGATGACCCCCGAACAGGCCGTTGCCGAAGGGGCGATGGCGTTGTTTGGCGAGAAATATGGCGAGGAAGTGCGTGTGGTGGCGATGGGATTG
>JAJZHU010000217.1 GCA_021798375.1 Pseudomonadota bacterium
CCATCAGCACGGCTATGGCGTGTTCATAGATGGCGCGCGAGGAGGCGACGGCGGCCAGTTGGGCGCGGGCGGAATCGACCGTGGTTTGGGCGCTGAGCACGTCGGCGCGGGTGACGATGCCGCTGGCATATTGGTTTCGGGTGATGGTAAGCGCGCGTGCGTCGGCGGTCACGGTTTCTTGCAGCAGGGCGGCGAGGGCGTCGGCGGAGCGTAGTTGCATGTAATCGGCGGCCAGGGTGGCCTGGGCGGATAGGGCGGCATAGGCCAGATCGTCTTTGCTGACCTCGGCGTTTTGGCGGGCTTCGGCGGTTTGGCGGCGGATCGCACCCCACAGATCGACGGTCCAATTGGCGTCCAGGCTGGGGGAGAAATTGTTGCCGGCGGCACTGCGGCCATTTAAGCCGGGTGATTGGCTGCGGCTGGCGGCGAAAGACGCGCCGAGGTTGGGGAACAGTCCGGCCTGGGCCTGGGTGATCAGGGTTTTCGCGGCGCGGTAATTGGCGGCGGCGGTGGCGATGTTCTGGTTGTTCAGCGCCACCTGGGATTCAAGCTGGTTCAGCGTGGCGTCGTTATAGATGCTCCACCAGGCGCCGCGCTGTGCCGGGGGGGCGGGATCGGCGGCTTTCCAGCCCTGGATTTCCTTGAAATCGGCGGGCGAGGCGGTGGGCGTGGGAGCCGGCTTTTTATAGTCCGGCCCCACGGCGCAGCCCGCGAGCAGGACGGTGCTTGCGGCCAGCAGCGCCCCCTTAAGAAGTTTTTGCGTTTTCATTCTGCGGGCTCCGCTTTCGGTCGCTGCCAGGCCGCCACCAGACGATTGCGGAAGCGGTCGAGATAGAGATAGATGATCGGTGTGGTGTAAAGCGTCAGCGCCTGGCTGATGAGCAATCCGCCGACGATGGAAATGCCCAAAGGTTGCCGCAGTTCCGATCCGGTGCCAAAGGCGATGGCCAGCGGAACGGCGCCGAACATGGCCGAGGCGGTGGTCATCATGATGGGCCGGAAGCGCATTTTGCAGGCTTTGAGGATGGCTTCGTGGGTGGAAAGCCCCTCCACACGCTCGGCATTGAGCGCGAAATCGATCATCAAAATGGCGTTTTTCTTGACGATGCCGACCAGCAGCAGCACGCCGATCATGGCGATCAGGCTGAACGGGATGTTGAACAGGATCAGCGCCAACAGCGCGCCGACGCCGGCCGAGGGCAGGGTGCTGATGATGGTAAGCGGGTGCATAAAGCTTTCATACAGGATCCCCAGCACGACATAGACCGCCGTCAGGGCGGCCACGATCAGCAACACCTCGTCGCTGGCGAAATCCTTGAACAGGGCGGCGGCGCCCGAAAACGAGCCGGTGACGCTGTTTGGCATCATGATGCGGGATTCGGCCTGATCGATGCCGGCCTGTGCCTGGGACAGCGATGCGCCGGGGGCCAGGTTGAAGCTGATGGTGGTGGAGACGAACGGACCGGAATGCTCTACCGCCAAGGGGGTCAGGCCGCGCGCATAGGAGATGAAATCCGAAAACGGCACCATGGTTTCCGCCGTGGTGGACACCGCCGAACCGGCCGAGGTGCCCCCCTTGGCAGCGATGGCGTTGGTGGCGGCGTTGCGCGCGGCGTTGGCGCCGGCGTTGCCGGCACCCACGCTGATATTGGTGATCAGATTGGTGGATTGGGTTCCCGAAGCGGTGCCCGCGGTGCTGACCCACATGTGGTCGAGCATGGTGGGGCTGGTTTGGTATTTGGGGTCGAGTTCCATCACCACGCGATATTCGGTTTGGGCCTTATAGATGGTGGAAACCTGGCGTTGGCCGAAGGCGTCGCTGAGGGTGTTGTCGATATCGGCGACGTTCACCCCAAATTGAGCGGCGCGATCGCGGTCGATGGTAAGTTCGGTTTCCAGGCCACTGGTTTGCAGATCCGAACTGACATCGGTGAAACGGTGATCCGCCTGCAAGGCGGCGACCAGACGAGGGGTCCAGGCATAGACTTCGTCCGTGCTGTCGCCTTGCAGCGTGTATTGATAGGTGGCGTTGCCCGGCCGTCCCCCCATGCGCAGATCTTGCGGCACCTGCAAATAGACGTTGACGCCGGGAACAACGGCCAGTTTGCGGTGCAGGCGCATCGCCACCTGATTGGCGGTGAGATGGGATTGGCTTTGGGGTTTCAAGGTGAGGATCATCATGGCGCTGTTAAGCGCCGCACGCATGCCGCCGCCGCCGCCCAAGGCGATGACCGTCGTTTCCACCGCCGGGTCGGCGCGCACCAGCTTATCGATCTGGTGCAGCTTGGCCGACATGTTTTGGAACGATATGGTTTGATCGGCCACCACCTGGCCCATCAGGCGCGGGATGTCCACTTCGGGGAAGAAAGTCTTGGGAATGGCGCCGAACAAATACACGTTCAGCGCCAGTGTGGCGGCCAGGATCAGCATCAGCAATCCGCCGTGCCGCAGCGCCCAATCGAGACTGCCGACGTAGGAATCGCGGATGTGGTCGAGCCATAGATTGGGCACGATCTCGGTTTTGGGCCGCAGCAGCCGCGCGCACAGCATCGGGGTGGTGGTAAGCGCCACCATCATCGAGATCAAAATCGCCAGCGACAATGTGATGGCGAATTCACGGAACAGGCGGCCCATGATGCCGGTCATCAGCAGGATCGGGATGAACACGGCGATCAACGACAGGCTGATCGAAACAACGGTAAAGCCGACCTCGCCAGCCCCCTTGATAGCCGCCTTGAAGGGGGTGAGTCCGGCCTCGATGTGGCGCTCGACATTTTCCAGCACCACGATGGTGTCGTCCACCACAAAGCCGGTGGAGATGGTGAGCGCCATCAGCGACATGTTGTCGAGCGAAAAACCGCACAGATACATCAGCGCAAAGGTGCCGATGATCGAAACCGGCACGGCGATGGCCGGGATCAATATCGCGCGGACATTGCGCAGGAATATGAATACCACGCCGATGACCAGCAACACTGCCAGGATCAGGGTGATTTGCGTGTCGAGCAGCGATGCGGCGATCGAGGTGCTGCGGTCGGAGGCGATGCTCCAATCCACATCCTTGGGCATTGCCGCCATCAGCGGGGGCAGCGCCGCCTTGATGTGTTTGACCACATCGATGATGTTGGCGCCGGGCTCGCGGTAGAAAAACAGCACGACTGCGTCCTTGCCTTGCGACAGGCCCAGATTATGCACGTCCTCGATGCCGTCGATCACGGTCGCCACATCCGAAAGCCGCACCGCCGCGTTGTGGCGATAGGCGATCACCAACGGTCGATAGTCAGCCGCCCGTATCGCCTGGTCGTTGGTATCGATTTGGAACACATCGCCGCGATTTTCGATGATGCCTTTGGGGCTGTGCGCGTTGGCGCCGGCAATCGCCGCCCGCACGTCTTCCAACCCGATGCCGTAATTGAACAAGGCTTGCGGGTTGAGTTCGACCCGCACCGCGGGCGCGGCGCCGCCGCCCAATTGCACCTGCCCGACGCCTTCGATCTGCGACAGGCGTTGCTGCAAAATATTGGTGGCGGCATCATACAGCGCCGCCCGGGTCAGGGTGTTGGAACGCAGCGCCAGCACCAATACCGGGAAATCGGCCGTATTGAGCTTGCGATAGGTGGGGTTGGAGTGCAACGCCGCGGGCAGATCCACGCGCGCCGCATTGATCGCCGCCTCGACATCGCGCGCGGCGCCGTTGATGTCGCGGTCGAGGCCAAACAACAGCACAATGCGCGAACTGCCGTTGGCGCTCTCGCTGGTCATCTCGGTAACATCGGCAATCGCCCCCAGATGCCGCTCCAAAGGCTCGGTCACCGATGTCGCCACGGTCTGCGGATTGGCCCCCGGCAAATTGGCTTGCACCATGATCGCCGGCATGTCGATCTGCGGCAATGGCGCCACCGGCAGCGACCGGTACGCCAATGCCCCGGCCATCACGATCCCCAACGTCAACAACAACGTCGCCACCGGCCGGGTGATGAACGGGGTTGAGATGCTCATTCCGCGGGTTCCTCAGCCACGTTCCTGCCCTCCACGCGGCGGGCGAGGCGGTCGAAGGTGAGGTAGATGACGGGGGTGGTGAACAGGGTGAGGATTTGGGAGACGATAAGGCCGCCGACGATGGTGATGCCGAGCGGGTGGCGCAGTTCGGCGCCGGTGCCGGTGCCGAGCATGAGGGGAAGCGCGCCGAGGATGGCGGCCATGGTGGTCATCAGGATGGGGCGAAAGCGGAGCAGGCAGGCTTGATGGATGGCTTCGCGCGGCGGTTTGCCTTCCTCGCGTTCGGCGGAAAGGGCGAAATCGATCATCATGATGGCGTTTTTCTTGACGATGCCGATCAGCAGCACGATGCCGATGATGGCGATCACGTCCAGATCGTCGCCGGCGATCATCAGGGCGATCAGGGCGCCGACGCCGGCCGAGGGCAGGGTGGAGAGGATGGTGATGGGGTGGATGAAGCTTTCATACAGCACGCCGAGCACGATGTACATGGTGCCGATGGCGGCCAGCAGCAGAAAGACTTCGTTGGAGAGCGAGGATTGGAACGATGCGGCGGCGCCTTGGAAGGCCATCAGGAACGTCGCGGGCATTTTAAGGTCGGTGGTGGTTTGTTGGATCGCGGTGACAGCGCTGCCCAGCGAGGCGCCTGGGGCTAGATTGAAGCTGATGGTGGCCGATGGGAATTGCGCGAAGTGGGAGATTTGCAACGGCGCTTGCT
>JAJZHU010000218.1 GCA_021798375.1 Pseudomonadota bacterium
CTCGAAAGTCTCAACATGGCGCGCCAGAGCCTCGGCGATCCCGCCCAATGCCCGGCTACGCGCCGGCAAGCCGCAGGATTCCAAACCGGTCAGCAAATGACCCAACGCTCGGGCGGCCCGTGGCGCCTCCAGCCGCGCCGCCAAACATGCCGCCAACCCGCCCAGAGCCGCCAATTCCGCCGTGTTGTTATGACCTTCGATCGAAATTTGCAGTTGGCCGAATGCCGCTATTGCCCGCGCCGGGGCCAGGCGATGGGTCAAGCTCTGCGCCACCGATGCCAAAGCCCGTTGCCGGTCGGGTGCGCGAGTCCAATCCAACAGATCGAGCGCATAATCAAAGGCGCGATCAGACTGATCGGCGTCGAGTTCGGGCGCCAGCGCCTGGGCCATCGCCACCAATGCCGGCAACTGCCCCGACTCATGGCCTGAATCGCGGCTTTGATCGATCGCCTCCAACAGCCGATGCAGCACGCGCGCCGCCCAAACGCCATCGAGCCCCGCCGCCAGAACCAGGGCCCCCAACGTGAGCGCCTCGCTTTCGGATTCCGCGGCGACGCCGCGATGCTCACTGCGGCTTCGGTCCCGGCCGCGCTCCCACAAACGCCGCAACAACATCTCGGTTCGCGCACGATCCAGCAAAGCTTCGCCCAATCGTTGGCACGGCCGCAGGCAAGGCCGCCCACAGAATCGCCGGCAAGTTTGGGCCACAGCCACCGCGATCATGGCCAACGCCCGCCGCCGTCCCGGCAACGCGGCACGATCCAGCGCACAGGCGAGCAGATCCGTGCAAGACGATAATTGGTCCTGCGGCAACAATTCCGCCAACGCCTGTGTTACGAGAAGCAGCGATTCCAACACCTCGCGGCCCCGCGCCGTCTCGATCATTCCCAACAGCCGCGCGAACAACGCGCCGGCGGAAGGTGGATCGATGCGCATCGCCAACGCCCGGGCCAAATGGGAAAGCCCAAGCAGCAGCGGCGACGGCGAAACAGCCTCGCCAATGGGGCGCGCGGTGATGATCGCAAGCGCGCTTCGCAACAGCGGTTCTGCCTCCAAGGCCGGCAACCACATCGTTAAACCAATCGCCGCCAGGCACAAATCGCCCGCATCCGCCCTATTATGTTGCGCCAGCCGCGCCAAGATCGTCCGCAGCAATCCCGCCGCGCGCGCCGGCGCCAACCGCGCCGCCATCGCCCGGCACCATGCGGCGAGGGCCGCCGGATCGACCCACTCTCCCATGTTTTCAGCGTCCAACTCCGGGGCCGGATATTCGATCGCCGCCGCCGCATGCAACGCCGCGGCAATAATCGGCGCAGGTGAAGCAGGCCCAAGTGCCGTCGTGATCAACGCCGCCAGATCATCCGCATCCGGTTGTGAAAACCCCACCGCCGCCCGCACCACCGGGCCGGGCACACGGCAAAAACGCCGGGCGCGTTCGGGCACTTCAAACAAGCGACGCAGAAACAGCCGTCGCACCATCGGCGAGGACGCTTGCAACCGGTCCAACGCCTCCCATTCTTCCAACGTCACCTCTCCACCCGCAAACGCGAGGCATTCCCAAATCACATCGGTTTGCCGGCGTGCCTGCTCGGCCTGGGCGGCTTGCTCGGATTCGCGCACAAACCGCAACAATTGCGGCAATTCCTGTTCGATGCGGTCGATTTGCGCCATCGCCGCCGCCAAATCGCGACCGCGCAGCAGACGTTCGCTCAGTTCTTCCTCGTCCCAGCGCTGCGCCATATGTTGCCATTCCGCCAATTGGCGCAAAAAACTGCGTTCCTGATCGAGCCAGCCGCGCAACCGGGGCCAAAAGCGCAACAACGCCTCATGCACGATCTCGCATTGTTCGCATCCCCAATCGTCGTGCGACAAAATCAGCAGCCGGGCGGGCGAGCCGGTCTCGATTCCCTCGCCGGCCAGACGCCGTGCCACTTGCCACAATTCCTCGCCCAGTTCGCCGCGCGATTGCGGACGTTTGCCATCCTCGCCGCGCCCCGATGGCGCCACATTCACCAATCGGCACAACAGCCGCCGCGCCAATGCCTGTTCGCCCTCATCCATCGCGCTTAAAATTTCATCGGCGTGCAGCGCCAGAGCACCGCCCAAACCACCCATGCGATCATAGGCGGCGCGGGTCAGCACACGATCTTGCTGATCGGCCCACAGCCGTTCCAGCACAAATTCCATCAAGGGCAACGCCGCCGGATCCCGCGCCACGGCGACCAGCAGATCATCATCCACCCCGGCTTCAAACCGCACCCCCAAACGCTGCGCCGGCAGACGAATGGCGCGGCCCAGTTCGGCGCCTTTCATCGCCCGCAACATCAGATAATGCCCATCCAGCGCCGCCGACAGATTGGCATCGTGCAACAACTCGCCGGTGTAATCGGCACGCATGGTGCCGATCATCGCCACCACCCCCTCGCCGCGCTGCCGACCGATCGCGCCGATCAGGCCAATGAACGCCTCGCGCGCTTTACCGTCCGCACACAGGCTGAATAACTCCTCAAACGCATCCACCACCAACAGCAGGCGCACCGGACAAGCGGCGTTGGGCGGTGCTTTATAGCGCACCATTTCGACCAAACGCGCCAACATGCGCACGCCATCCCCGCGCTCCAACCGGCGCACCAGGGCTTCGGCCATTTCCATCATTCGCCCGGCTTCGCTGTCGTCCCCCAGGGCGCGCACCACCGCACCGGCCAAATTGGCCAGCGGATCGATCCCGGGCCGCATCGAGGCAATGCGCCACAGCGTTTCAGGCGGGCGCTCGTCCAACAGCGGCAACAGGCCGCCATGCACCAACGACGATTTCCCGCCGCCCGACGGCCCCAGAATCATCACCAGATGTTCCCGCCCCACCCGGCGGCGCAATTCCTCCATCACCCGTTCGCGGCCAAAAAAATACATGGCATCGCTGCGCTCGAACCGGGCGAGCCCCTTATAGGGCCGCGCCAAAGCCGGCCATGCCAACTGCAACTGTCCGCTGGCCAACCCGTAAGCCAACCGCCCCTGCCGCGGATCGTCCCCCGCCTCGAAGGCCGAAATCATGCCGATCACCAGGCCAGTGGCGGCATCAAAGATCGGCGTGCCGCTATAGCCTTCCGCGATCGCCGGTCCACTGCCGGGCGCCTGACGCAGATGCAGCCAGCCGGTGGCGTCTTCGGCGATGGTCACCGCATCGGCGATTTCACCGGCCAGGCCGGATCGCGCCGGAAAGCCAAAGCAACGCACCGATTGCCCGCCGTTGCGCCACACTTCCCCCAACCTGGCCATAATCGCCTCGGCGGGCGCATCGCTTTCCAGCCGCAGCACGGCCATGTCCGACAATTGGCGGACATCCCGGCGACGGTAGGCCAGCATCGGATGCCATTCCACCACCCGCGCCGGAATCGCCGCCGCGGCGATAAAAGGCAGTTCGACCAATACCAGCCCGGCGGGACAGGCATCTTCGCCCGAATCGCGCAGCAGCGCGCGATTCACCACATGGGCACAACTGATCACATGACGGCGATCGATCAAAAATCCGGCGCCACAGATGTCGTCCGCGCCAAGGTTCGTGGAACGCAATTCCCGCACACACGCCACCGAGGCGGCAAAATGCTCCAAGGTTCCGCCCCCGGCCATATCAGCGCTGCTTCCAAATCAAACTCAGCCGGCAATGCCCCTCGGCCCCGGATTTGGCCAGAATCATCCCCGCCTCGGCGGAAAAGCCCACCGCGAATTCCAGTTTCAACTCGTCGGCTTCCAAATCCTTCAGTTGTTCCAACAGCACATGGGCAATCGGCCGCAATTTTCCCGCCGCCTCGGCAAAACCCATCTGCGCCTGCTGCATCATGCCGGGTTTGTTAGCGGCCGGCAGCGGACCGTCCGAGACCGCCCGATTCACCTGCACCGCCACAAATTCGTCCCCACCCAACGGGAATTTCACCAAATTTTCCATAAAAACATCCATCCTGCTGAAATACACCGGGCCGGACGTTAGCACAGACGGCGATAATTTGTTAGTGGTAATTAGATATGCTAACAAATCGCCGCGCGGCAAGATGGCATCGGAACAATCGATGACAAGCATGAAAAAGGGGAATAATTAAAATAACATCGAAGAAAAAACTTCTTTTTGCGAACAGTCGCAAACCAGCGCAGCTAAAAAGAAGCAAAAAACCTTGTTTGTTTGAGTTCTATTGTCAAATGACAAGGGGTCTATTTGTAATAGACCCAAACGAACAAGAACTATTCTGGCTGTCTTTACTCGACAGCGGGCCGTTTGGTCTTGGCGGCCGCGCGATCCGCCAACTCGGCGCGCAATTTTTCCACCTCGGCGCGCAACACATCCACTTCCGCTGGCACCGCATCCTTGCCCGCCGCGTCTTTTTCCGCCGCTTCCGCCTGGGCGCGGTAAAATGGCGCGAACAACCCCATCGCCCGTTCCATCATGGCAATGTTCTGACGCCCCACCTCTTCCAGACCGGGCGGCAGGAAAGTGCCCACGGTTTGTTGCAGCGTGGTGCGCATCTGCTGTTGTTGATGCGCAAAGCTGCTCATCGCCTGTTCCAAAAAGCTTGGCACCAAACCCTGCAGGGAATCGCCATAATAGCCGATCAATTGGCGCAAGAACGGAATCGGCAGCATCGAGCCGCCACCCTTGCTTTCTTCTTCGACAATGATCTGGGTCAGCACGCTACGGGTGATGTCTTCACCGGTTTT
>JAJZHU010000219.1 GCA_021798375.1 Pseudomonadota bacterium
TTGGGCCACCGCCGATGCGGGAGATCAGCCGGGTCAGCGATCTGGTGTTCAGCGGCGCGATTATCGAACAGCCGGGGAACGGTGCCTTGAGCGCGTGGGTGAAATTGCAGTTGATCCAGCTTAAACACCCCACGCCGCGCGCTTTGCGTGCCGACCGGCGTTATGGCGACATCGGGGTGAATAAAATGACCATCGCGGTGGCCGATGCCGCCGGATTTTATTCGTCGTGGCGGGACCGGATCAATTTCTGCGGCGTGCCGCAGATCGCGCGTTTTGCGGGGCGGGAAGATTATCTGTTCATCCATGCCTGGGATCCCGAGGGCAATTTGCTGGAATTCGTCACGACCAAAGACGGCATCGGCGCGGGTGGTTTCGGCGGCATCCGCTCGGTGGCGGTGGGCGTTGCCGATCTGGATCGCTCGTTGGCGTTCTATCGGGACGTGTGCGGTTTGGCGCCTTATGGCGTGCCGCACGAGGCTTTCGCCGGGCGCGTGGACGATGCTGTTGGCAGCCCCGGTGCGCGGGTTCGCTCCTGTGTCATTGCCGGAAGGCCGGGCGAAGGCGGGTTGGAATTGATCGAGCGCACCGGCCCGCGTGGCCGCTCGCTGCCGTTTGGCACAATCTGGGGCGATTGCGGCTATAATCAGGTGGCGTTCAGTTGCACCGATATTCATGCGGCGCTGGCGCAACTCGCGGCGCACAAGGTGCCGTTGTTGGATGGCGCGAAACACGCGGGGCCGGGGTCGTTTGAGGAGACTGGGGCGTTTGTTTATGCGTGCGATCCGGATGGCGTGCCGATTGAATTTCTGTTCTTGCCGCCATAATGCCGGTCAGGCGAAGGTAGAAAAACCGCGCGAGAATTCCAATAGTCCGTCGTTTACCTCGGCCGGACGTGCCCGCGCTCGACCAAGGCGAGTCATCAGAACGTATGATGAACTTGGTGTAAAAAAAGTATTAAAATTCTATTGACAAGATGGAACGTTTTGCCTAATCGGTCGCGGAAAGAAATTTTCGCAAAGAAACACCCGATGCTCACATACACTGTGTTTAGCCGCGCTAAGTTGGTTGCGGCCTCCGCGATCGTCACGTTGATGCTCGTGAGTCCTGCGCTGGCAACCACGAATGTGACCTCTCAATTTCAGGTTACCGCTACGGTTGCCGGAACCTGCACGCTCACGACGACAAATTTGGCGTTTGGCGCGTATAACCCCGCGACATCGACAGCGCTTACGGGTACAACCACCGTATCGCCAACCTGCACCAACACGACGCCCTACACGTTGTCATTCGATGGAGGCACAACTTCCGGCGGAACCATTGCGCAGCGTTTGATGGCCAACGGCGCCGCAACCCTGAAGTATAACCTCTATACCACATCGGCCGATACAACGATTCTTGGCGACGGAACCAGCGGCAGCAGCACGCTTTCCGGCACGGGTAACGGCGCCGCGCAATCCACAACGATTTACGGGGCGATCCCCGTCGGTCAATACGTGACTCCCGGTTCGTTCGCCGATACGGTTACCGCGACCGTTTCGTATTAATTTCCGCGGTGATCCAGAATTTGCGATCTATCAACAATCGCATAATTCAAGGCGTTGTTTTTCTATGCGGGTTTTTGCCGGTCGCACTTTCCAATAGTGCGTCGGCCAGTACCACCATATCGCAGATTCAAGTGTCGGCGGAGATCATGAATTCCTGTTCCTTTACCGGTAATGCGAGCAATACCGGTAATAAGACGGAATCGATGAGTTGTTTGCTCAACACGCCGGTAGCTACCTCGATCGTTCGATCTAACCAGCAACAAAATGACCCGGCAGGGGCGTCGGGGGATGTCAATGGGGCCGCTGGAGTTGGTCAGGCAGGTTTATTTAAGTTCTGCAATATGTCAGATAAGCCGGCCATGGAAAGCAAGGGGACTCCCGTTGATAAAAGTAAATCGTTGGACAATGCCGCGGGATCATTCGTTCTTCAGAGCAGCTATTCGACGTTCGAAGCCTGCTTTTGAGGTGTTGGCATAATGCGCCGCCGTCATGTCATGACTGGCCTTGGATTGTTGTGCCTCCCTCGCTTGGCCAGCGCCAATCTTCCGCTGATCACAGGGCGGAATGTTGAAATTTCGCCGATCATGCTCAATCTCGGTGGCCCCGGATCGACCGCGACCTGCACTGTTTTTAACAATGGCACCGCGCCAACCACGTCGCAGATCAGACTGCGGCGCTGGACCCAGGTTGATGGCCAAGATGTCCTAACCGATACCAATGATGTCGTCGCCAGCCCGCCAATCATGACCATTGCGCCGGGCGCGAAACAAATTGTTCGCGTGGCCAATCTTACCGCCGCAACGGGTGCATCTGAACTTGCCTATCGCATGCTGTTGAACGAACTTCCCGAGGCGGGAAGTTTAACAAACAACGGCATTACTGTTCTTGTCGCCTTCAATCTGCCGGTGTTTATCGCCGGCGCAGATGCACAACCGCCGCAACTGACCGCGACCTTCATCCAAGGTGTCGACGGCAAGCCGATTCTGCGTCTCCACAATGACGGCGACGTCCATGCGCGCCTTGCCGACATCAGCTACACCACAAAAGCTGGTCTGATCTTCAAACTTCCGGGCCTGGTTGGTTACGTGCTTCCGCATTCAATGCGAGACATCGATCTTCCCAATCAGCAACATCTCCCCTCGTCCGGGGGCGTGCTGACGGGTCAGACACAGCTACAGAGCAGTGCAATGCCCATCCCACTGCTCTGAGCGTGATAGCAATATGCCATCACTTGCTATTATCCGATGACATAAAATTGCTTGCTAAAACAAAAAGTTAGAGCCTGATGGCACCGAATGTTCGATTCAATCTAAAGTCATCGGGCGCTAAAGCGATTGCCATCACCACTTTCGGCCTTGCACGAATCGCGCGTTGCTCCGCTTTTTTGATGACAATGATCGCCTTGGCACCGGCGACGTCTTTTGCCAATGACGTGCCCGCGAATCCGCTTTACTTGTCACCGATCGTTGATGGCATCCAAAAAGACGGCGTTGTAGCCGTGATCCCGTATAAAGATGGCGTTCTCGTTTCACCGAAAGGCATGACGTCTATCGGTATCTCACCGGAGATCGGTACGTTGGGACCCAATGGCGATATTTTTATTCCAAGCGCCGGCCCGGTTTCCGCGTCGATTGATATGCAAAACCAGATCGTTCGCTTCACGGTACCACAAAAAACGCTGTTATCCACCGTGACCGCCGTATCGACACCGGTGAATGTCACGCCGGCATCATCGGCAACCGGCGTTTTTGTTAACTATGACTTTAATTTAATTGCCCCATTTGGCGGCGGCCAACACCAGGGCCAAACATCGCTGTCCGGCAGCCTGATGGGCGTCTTATTTTCGCGTTATGGTTTTTTAGACTCAAACAACCTGATCCTGGTGCCACAATCCGCCAGCGCCGGCAGTCAATCGACTTTTACAAGATTGAACACAACCTATGAATTCGACCAGCCCGACGTTCCCCGGGCCTGGCGCGTTGGCGACGTTATTACAAATCCACCCGGTTGGGGGCGCTCGGAATTTCTGGGAGGCTTTCAGGTGGCAACCGATTACGGGTTGCAGCCGAATACGATTACTTTTCCCACCCCGATTATCGGACAGAGTCTGGCGCAGCCATCCGATGTCTCGCTGTTGGTGAACAACGCCAATGCCTATCAAGGCAACTTGAATGCCGGGCCATTTTCGCTGGTGGGAATTCCCGTGATAAATGGCCTGAACGAAGTAACGATCCAAACCAGAACCCCGTCCGGCGAAATCGTCTCTCAGACGGTGCCATTTTACGCCAGCACCACCATGTTGGCGGCCGGGCTGACCAGCTATAATGTCTCCACCGGCTACATCAGACATAATTATGGCCAGATCAACGATTTCTATAGCACGCCGGCGTTCGACGGCACGTTGAACTATGGCATCACCAACTACCTGACCGGCTCGATTCATACCGAAGACGCACCCAATCTTGATGTAATGGGCGGCGCAATGGAAACAAGCGGCAATTGGGGCGATCTGACCGGTGCTTTTGCCGTCAGCGAGTATCGGCCGTCCGGTGATTATAAACATCGGACGGGCCGGTTGTTTGCGGTCGAGTATTCCAGATATTCGCCAATCTTTGGGATTTCAGCCGGAATTGTCGATGCGTCCACCGGTTATAATGACCTTGGAATCGAAACGAATACACTTTATCCGGCGTTATCGTGGCATGTGACAGGTTCAATGTCGCTGCCAGCCCATTATGGCAGCATAGAAACAGGCTATACCGATCAAGCTATTACCCCACATCAATCCGCGGAGTTTTATCTGGGATCGTATTCAGTGCAATTCTTTAGAGATTGGGATTTTATAGTATCTGGATTTAAGGGCACAACCTCGACTTATGGCGTTGGCCGGCCGAGCGACGGATTTAATATCGGAATCAGCATTCCTCTCGGCGGCAGCAACATCGCCAGCGTATCAATCAATAGTGGCTCTGGTCAGAGCCCCGAATATGGCGAGACCTATCAGAATTATCCGCCAACCGTCGAGGGTTTTGGCGGTTCCGCCGGCAATTATATGGGTGATTACACATCACGCTATGCCCAATTGCAGGATGTGAATCAGTA
>JAJZHU010000220.1 GCA_021798375.1 Pseudomonadota bacterium
ATTGGCGATATACAGCGACCCGTCGGGCAGGATCTGGTCGCTTTGCACATTGTCCCACATGGTCAGATAGGCGGCCCCATTGGCGATCAGGCGGCCTTGCAGCCAGGTGGTTTTGGCGCCCAACTCATAGGTCCACAGCGTATCGGAGGCAAAGGCATTCGCGCTCGGCGCATCGTCGCCGGGCCGAACGGCGTTCACATTGGTGGCGCCGGCCGGGCTGTTGATATTGACGCCGCCCAGACGAAATCCCTCGGCGATGCTGCCATAGAACAGCAGCGGGTCCCGCGGGCGTACGCTCAACACCAGCTTGGGCGTGGCGCCGACCGCGTGGTTGCTGCCATGGGCGAAACTATTGCCGGCCGGTTGCCCCACCTGCGCCGCGGCGTCCAACGACGCATAAAACAGCCGCACCCCGGTGGTAAGGGTGATCCGGCCGGTCAGCAGATAGCTGGCCTCGCCGAACAGCGCCGCTTCGTCGGCATGGTCGTCGCGTATTTCGCTACGTGCCGGATAGGGGGAGCCACCGCCGTTCGGCCCGACCAGAGACGAACGATATTCTTCGTCGCGATGCGACAAGAATACGCCGGATAGCCAGTTCCACGGCTCCTGGCCGCTTGAGGCAACGCGCGTTTCATGGGTGATCGAGCCGATGTTGCGGTGTTCGTCGAACGACGCCGGCCCCTGCGGAAAGCCGGTCAGCCCCTGCCACCCCAGCGTGGCGTCATATCGATCGTCGAGTTGGCGGAGCGTGTATGCCGTCGTCGAGGTCAGCGCGCCCCAGCTCAACGGATGCTCGATGGTCAGGCTGGTTTGCGAAAAGCGGTCGTGCCGGGGTTCCGGCAGATAATTGGCCCGGGTCAGCGGCGCCAGTCCTGCGTCGGCATATTGCGAATCGGCCGCCGCGATCTGCTGCAAGGTCATTCCAAAAGTGAACCGCCAATCGGCATTCTCTTGCCAGCGCAGCGCCAGTCTGGTGCCCAGTGTATTGGTATAATTGATGTTTTTGCGGCCCAGGCGAATGTCGTTGATATAGCCGCCGTCGTGCTTGACATAACCGACCATCCGCAGCGTCAGTGCGTCTTTGATCAGGGGAAGATTTACCATCGCATCGGTGCCATACGAGGCGCCGCCGCCGGCGGTGGCGGCCACCGAACCCGCCACCATCCCCTGAACCTGGTTCTGCACCGGCTGATTGGTCACAATTCGCACCAGCCCGCCCAATGTGCCCGCACCGTAAAGCGTTCCCTGCGGCCCGCGCAGAATCTCGACCCGGTCGATATCGACCAGCCGCAGGCCGGGATCGGGGGCATCGTCGGTCACGCGCGAATCGTCGAGATAGAGCCCAACGGTCGATTGGCTGCGACCGGTGATAACGCTGTCGGCCAACCCGCGGATGAACAGCCGGTCTTGTCCTGCCCCCAGATTGGTCGCGGCCAGCCCCGCCTGCCGCCCGGTCAGATCGTTCGATACGGTGCTTCCGGTGTCGCTGAGAGCCGTGCCGCTCAGCACCACGATGGCGTTGGGCAAGGATTGCGCCACGGCACGGCGTTTGGTCGCGGTCACCAGCACTTCGCCGACCAATTGAGACTTGCCCAACGAAGCACCGGCGGGCGGGCGTCCGGCAAGTGGAGTTTGGGGTGTTGCGCGCCGGATCTGCACCGTCTGCGGATCGAGCCATGTATAGTCATAGCCGGTCCCCGCCAGCAGCGCGGTAAGCGCCTGCGAGGGCGTGAAATTGCCTTTGACCGGCCTTGCGACAAGGCCGGTCAGATCAATGCCAGCATCGCCGATCGAAAGATCCGCCTGCACCGCAAAGGCCACCAGGGCCTGATTCAGCGGCTGTGCGCGGATATCGAACGGCACGTCGCCCGGTTGCGCCCGCGCCACGCCGCCCACCACGCACAGCGCCGTCAGCGCCCAACGCGCAACCAAGCGGCGACGGCTCAATTTCCGCCAGGCACGCTACGATCGGACACGCGGCTAATAGACACACGACTGAGTGCGATCGATCCATCGGCTGCCCGATCGGCCCGCAGAGGCATCAGTTTGGTCAAACGTCCCAGCATGTTTTGCTCGCTATCGATCTTCAGCGCGCCCGAGAAGGGCAGTGCTCCGGTTTCGCTATCTTGCAGCAAAATCCGCTGAGGGAAATAGCGATTAAGATCATCCACCACCTGAGACAGCGATGCGTGGTTGTAAACCAGATAGCCCGTGGTCCACGGCGCCACCAAGGCGGGATCGACATGCGCGATCTGGCCCGCCGTGTCGTCGGTTTGCACGAACCGGTCGCCGGCCGCCAACTGCACGCCCGCCACCGAACTTCCCGCGGGCGAGGCGGCCACGCGGCCCTCGGCCACCGTGATGACGGTTTCTTGCGGCGTGCGCAGCACATCGAACACGGTGCCGATATCGCGTACATCAAGATTTCCAACCGTTACGATCAATGGCCGCGCGGGATTCGCGGCCACGCGGAACAGAACCTCGCCGCGGTCCAGATGAATGCGGCGTTGATGGGCAGTGAAGCGGACGGCGATGGCCGATCCGGTGTTCAATGTCACTATTGAACCATCCGCCAAGGTCAATTGCCGGGTCTGGCCGATTTGGGTGGCGTATCGTTGCGTCGGCGGGGGTTGCATTGTCCATAGCAGGATCGCGGCACAGGCCATCAAGGCGATCGCCCCCCCGAACCGCCAGGGCCGGCGCATCCAGATCGGCCGGACGGGTTCGATCTTCGTTGAATCCGGCATTGAATCTGGCATGTCGGCCAAATCATCGGCGAACTCGTCGATGGTGGCATAGAGATCTTCCACTTGCTCGAAGGCCAAGCGATGTTGCGCGTCGGCCTCAAGCCAAAGGGTCAATTCAGTCCACAGCGAGACATCGGCGTCGGCGTGCGCGGCCGTCGATAGGCGCGCATGCCACAGCGCAGCCTCGTGCAGCATCGCTACCGGTATCTGATTTTCCACGCGTGCTGTCATGATCCGTTCATCGATAAATACCACCTGATCAAGCAACGCCGCCGTGGGGGCACTCCCCCCATCGTCTTTCCCACCGCGGGAGCAAAACAGTTCAACTGTTGCATTTCAGCCACTCCCCACCCGTGCAATCAGATGCTTCAGTGCGGTCGTCATGTGTTTTTCCACCGTGCCGCGTGAAATACCCAGTTTCGCGGCGATTTCAGGATGAGTCAGCCCCTCGAATTTGTGCATGGTGAACACCCGCCGCGCGTGGGGTGGCAATTCTTCGATCGCCGCCATGACCACGGCCAGGCGCTGCTTGGCGCCATACGCCGTTTCCGCCGAGGGAAGATCGGCGACATCGTCGTCCCCAAGCCTGATTCGGGTTGCCTCGACCCATTGACCATCGCGCGCACTGGATCGCCGGCGCGCGCGCTGGTGGTCCAGTGCCAAATTAAGGGCCATTTTGAACAGATAGCCGACCGGATTTTGCACGTCGCCGGAACCGCCGCCGCGCTGTAGCCGCAGATACATTTCCTGAACGAGATCCTCTGCCGCATCCTCGCTGCCAAGCCGCGCCCGCAGCAGGCGTTTCAGGCCGCCGCGCTGCGCGAAATAAGTTTCCAGCAGGATCGTCAGAACTGTCCCCTTTTGGCGGTAAAGCCAGGCCAGATCGTCCAGCCCGCGTGACGCCACGATATGATGAACGCCGATGTTTCGGACCACACATTGCCATGCAACAGCAATATGCCATCACTCGCGATCGCTTGACAGCATTAAATTGCCCGCTAAAACAAAGGTATAGATCCTGATGACAGAGATAATGCGAGAAAACCTCGAAGTCATCAAGCTCTACCCGGAAGGCCGCAAATCAAGATGGTTGCGCGCCCCCTCCGCGAGGCAATCCGGCAAGATCTGCGCCGGTATTCGTCGTTTATCCAGGCGTTACAAAACGTAATTAATCGCGGAAATAGGCACATGCGCGTATTTCTACGCTGGCACGTGGTAAAGATGTGGAAGGGACTGTGGGATCATCGAACGCGGTATGAGGACATAGGCGCGGTTGATTTGGATCCGAATCGAATGTTTTGAACATGATGGCTTCATTGCGGCCCATGTCAGGAAAATAGACCCAGCGATGCTGTGGATTATATCGCAGCAAAAACCCTTCAAACGAAAATTCCGGCGCGTTCATCCCATCAAAAACCGCATCGGCGCGCACAAGATCGGCGGCAACGATCGTTCGTGCATCGCAGACGGCCAGTGGAAGATCTTGCGGTGGCGTCGAGAAACTTCTCCACACATTATAAAGAGCATAGCGCCGGTAGGAGTCGATGGCATGAGGATCTTCGCCCAACATGCGTTTGGCAAGATCGGCGGCGGAAGTGTCGCTCAGATCATTGTGAATGAAGCGGGCAGGATGGGAATTTACACCCTGACCCGATAGAGGCGAGCGTTCGGAAAATCGCAATATCGCCGGTGAACTGATCACCACCAGATCGGCTTTGGACATATCCTGGATCAACGCGCGGATTTCTGCCGGATAGATACGGCCAACCTCATCGCGGTCATAAAAATCAGAAACATCGGTGGAATGGGATAAAAGTTGTATCCCTTCTTGCTGAAGCGAGGGCCGC
>JAJZHU010000221.1 GCA_021798375.1 Pseudomonadota bacterium
CAGCATCATCTTAAAGCCGTTGTAATCGGGCGGGTTGTGGCTGCCGGTGACCATCACCGCGCCATCGGTGGCCTTGGTGGTGGCGGTATAATACAGCATCGGCGTCGGGCCACAGCCCACGCGCAGAACATGCATCCCGCTGGCCTTCAACCCGGCCACCAGACTTGATTCCAGTTCGGGCGAGGACAGCCGTCCATCATAGCCAACCGCCACCCGCGTGCCGCCGCCGCGCGCGATCATCGAGCCGAACACCCGGCCAATGGCGAAGGCGTCGGCGGGAAACAGGGTTTGGCCTATGACGCCGCGAATGTCGTATTCGCGCAGCGAGGTGGCGGAGAAATCGTGGCGGAAGCTCATGGACGAGGGCCTCGATCTTAAGTGTAATTCTTCAAGAAAGCCCGCACCTTGCCGGCCAGATCGGGCCGTTTCAGCGCGAATGCGATTTGCGCTTCCAGGAAGCCCGCTTTGTCGCCGCAATCAAAGCGGCGCCCGTCGAAACGCAAGCCGTGGAACGGCGCATTGCCGATCATTTTGGCCATGCCGTCGGTCAGTTGCACTTCGTTGCCGGCACCGCGTTCCATGCGTGCGAGATGAGTCACCACTTCGGGCAGCAACACGTATCGGCCGATGATGGAAAGATTCGAGGGCGCATCTTCCGGCGCGGGCTTTTCCACCAGCCCGACCACCTCCACGGTTTTCCCGTTGTCATAGCCGACTTCTAGAATGCCGTAACGGTTGGTCATCTCGCGGGGGACTTCCTCGATCGCCACCACGTTGCCGCCGGTCGCGTGATAGACATCGGCCAATTGCGCCAGGCAAGGCTTGTCGGCCAGCACCAGATCGTCGGGCAGCAAAATGGCGAAGGGATCGTCGCCGATAAAGGCGCGGGCGCACCAGATGGCGTGGCCCAGCCCCAACGGCACTTGTTGACGCACGGTGGCGATCGAGCCGGGTTCCACCGACATGTCTTTCAGCATTTGCAGCAAGTCGGTCTTGCCGCGCTCCAGCAGCGTGCGTTCCAATTCATAGGCGACATCGAAATGATCGATCAGAGCTGTTTTGCCGCGACCGGTGACCATGCAAAATTGCTCGATGCCGGCCGCGCGGGCCTCTTCGATGGCGTATTGGATCAAGGGTTTATCGACCACCGGCAACATTTCCTTGGCCAGCGCCTTGGTGGCGGGAAGAAAACGGGTGCCAAGACCGGCAACGGGAAGCACGGCTTTGCGCAGTTTCTTAATCATTTTGGCAACCTCGTTTCACGGCAACCCCTCGATGGGGTAAAATAGCTATGGGTAAATATATGAGGGAAGCGTGCCAGACCTGGTCGCGGGCGGCAAGGGTCAGCGGGCCAATTGTTGCGCCTCCAGCACGGCCACGGCGCTGATATTGACGATGCCGCGCGCGGTCACGCTTTGCACCAGAACATGAATGGGCTTCGACATCCCCAACAGCAGCGGACCCACTTGCAGCCCGTCGGCGGCGGCCTTGAGCAAATTCAATGCGATGTTGGCGCTGTCCAGATTGGGCATTACCAATAAATTGGCGGTGCCGTGCAGGCGGCTGTCGGGCACGGCGCGGTCGCGGATGGCGGCGTTCAACGCCGCATCGGCGTGCATTTCGCCGTCCACTTCCAACTCGGGCATTTGCACGCGGATCATCGCCAACGCCTCGGCCATTTTGCGCGCTCCCGGCGATTTGCTGGAACCAAAGCTGCTATGCGAGATCAGCGCCGCCTTGGGGATCATGCCGAAGCGCCGCACCTCATGCGCCGCCAAAATGGTCATTTCGGCGATTTCCTCGGCCGTGGGGTCCGGGTTCATGTGCGTGTCGCAAAAGAACAGCACGCCTTCGCTCAGGATCAGGGCGGTCAACGCATAGATTCGCGTCACGTCCGGGCGCTTTTCGATCAGCGGCAGCACATAGGTCATGTTGCGTTGCCAATCGCCCAAGCCGCCCACGATCGCGGCATCCACCTTGCCGGTGCGCAGCAGCATCGCGGCGGAGGCGGTGTTGCGGGTGCGCAGACGCCGTTCGGCGGCATCGGGCGGCATCCCCCGGCGGCCGACCAGACGTTGATACTGCGGGATCAGCGGGCCGAATATGTGCTCGTCGTGGTCCGGGTCCCAAATCTCGACCGATTCGTCAATTTCCATGCGCAAACCCATCTCCTGGATCTTGCGCTTGATCACCTCGCGCCGTCCGATCAACACGGGTTCGGCAATGCCGTCGTCCAACACGCCTTGCACGGCGCGCAGCACACGTTCGTCCTCGCCCTCGGAATAGACGATCCGTTTTGGCGCTTTGCGGGCGGCATCCAGCACCGGGCGCATCAACTGCCCGGAGCGATAGACGAATTGGCCCAATTTTTCGCGGTAGGCGTCGAAATCGGTGATCGGCCGCCGCGCCACCCCGGTGTCCATCGCGGCCTTCGCCACGGCGGGAGCGATGTGCAGGATCAAACGCGGGTCGAATGGAGCGGGGATGATGTAATCGCGGCCAAAGGTGGGGGCCAGGCCGCCGTAAGCCGCCGCTACCGCCTCGGATGCTTCGGCGCGGGCCAGCGCGGCAATCGCCTCGACCGCCGCGATCTTCATCGCATCATTGATGTCGGTGGCGTTCACATCTAGCGCACCGCGGAAGATAAAGGGGAAGCACAGGACGTTGTTGACCTGATTGGGGTAATCGCTGCGCCCGGTGGCGACGATGGCGTCCGGGCGTGCGGCGCGCACCGCTTCGGGCAGGATTTCGGGTTCGGGATTGGCCAACGCCAGGATCAGCGGCTTGTCGGCGAATTTGTCCAACCATTGCGGGTTCAGCACCCGCGGGGCGGAAAGCCCCAGGAACAGATCGCAGCCATCCAGCGCCTGTTCCAACGTGCGCGCGTCGGTTTGCTTGGCATAGCGCGCCATGTTGGGCAGCATATCGTCGTCGCGGCCCCGATAGATCACGCCCTTGATATCCGTCAGCGTCACATTTTCCACCGGCAGGCCCAGCAGCACCAGCATATCGACGCAAGCCAGGGCGGCGGCGCCGGCGCCGGATGTCACCACCCGCACATCCTCCAACCGTTTGCCCTGCAACAGCAGCCCGTTTTTCACCGCCGCCGCCACGGTGATCGCGGTGCCGTGCTGATCGTCGTGGAACACCGGGATTTTCATCCGCCGGCGCAGTTCCTGTTCGATGTGGAAGCATTCCGGCGCCTTGATGTCCTCCAGATTGATCGCGCCGAAGGTGGGCTCCAGCGCGGCCACCAGCTCGATGAATTTGTCGGGGTCCTGCTGATCCACTTCCAGATCGAACACATCGATGCCGGCGAATTTCTTGAACAGAACCGCCTTGCCTTCCATCACCGGCTTGCCGGCCAGGGGGCCGATGTTGCCAAGCCCCAGCACCGCCGTGCCGTTGGAAATAACCGCCACCAGATTGCCGCGCGCGGTGTAATCGAGCGCGGTTTCGGGGTTCTTCTTGATCTCCTCGCACGCCGCCGCCACACCGGGCGAGTAGGCCAAGGCCAGATCGCGCTGGGTGGCCATGCGCTTGGTGGGGGTGATGGTGAGCTTCCCAGGGTGGGGGAAGCGGTGGTAATCCAACGCAGCTTTGCGGAGGTCTTCGTCCATTTGCATCTTCCTCTCGCGTGGATCATTCGTGACGGGCGCGATTAGAGGGCCGGTTGCCACGCCAGGCAATATGAAAGTTTGGTTTTTATGGAGAGATTGGTGCGGTCGAGAAGATTCGAACTTCCACAGGGTTTCCCCCACAAGCACCTCAAGCTTGCGTGTCTACCATTCCACCACGACCGCACCGTGGGCAGGCGGGCCGTATAAACGATGCGCAGCTTGGGGGCAACAGGCCAAATGGAGGGCGAGGGCCAAATGAGCGAATTTTGGCGGGTCGAGGAAGGTCTTACCGACTATCCGCACGCGATCGAAACGATGCAATCCCGCGTGGCGGCGATCCGGGCAGGCACGGCGGCCGAACAAGTGTGGCTGGTCGAACACCCGCCGCTTTACACCGCGGGCACCTCGGCGCGGCGTGAAGACCTGGCCGAGCCCAATCGCTTCCCGGTGTTCGATGCCGGACGCGGCGGCCAGTGGACCTATCACGGGCCGGGTCAGCGTACCGGCTATGTGATGCTCGATCTGACCCGCGCGCATGGAAGCGTGACCGCCCGCGATGTGCGGTCCTATGTTTGGGGGTTGGAAGAATGGCTGATCCGCGCGCTCGATCGGTTCAATGTGAAGGGCGAACGGCGCGAGGGAAGGGTGGGCATCTGGGTCGCCGATCCGCGCACCGGCGGCGAAGCGAAAATCGCGGCGATCGGTGTGCGCCTCACCCGCTGGGTCAGTTGGCACGGGGTGGCGTTGAATGTGGAGCCCGACCTGTCGCATTTCTCGGGCATCGTGCCGTGCGGGATCAAACAGCACGGGGTGACGAGCCTGCACGCACTGGGGATTTTGGCGACGATGGAGGAAGCCGACGCGGCGTTGATGGGGGCGTGGGGAGAAGTGTTTGAGTGAGGCGGTTGGATCAGCCGCAAGCACCAGGACGCCGATAGACGCAAATCTGCCGTC
>JAJZHU010000222.1 GCA_021798375.1 Pseudomonadota bacterium
GCGAAAGCCGCCCTTGTTCAACGCCACCACCAGCTCGATTTCGTGATGGTAATTCTGCGTGCCGGGCGGATAGGGGACTGTGGCGCCGGATTCCGTGGTGGCGTAGGCGCCCTTGAGGAACCAGAATGGTTCTTCGCGGTCCACTTCGGTGCCCATTTCGGCGGCGTGGGCCTCGTAATTGCGGCCGACACAGAAGATGCGGTTCACCGGCAGGCGGCCGCCGCCCTCGATCGAAAGGGTGGCAGGCAAGGGGGCGGGGAAAATCAGATCGTTGTTCATGCGGGAAAGCTTTCGTAGATGCCGATTTTGCGCTGCAACGGCGCGTCGTCGATTTTGAACAAATAGGCGGGTTTTTCCGTGGAGCGATTCGCCAGCCGCACTTTGGCATGGGCCGCCGCGGCAAGCACGTCGGCATCTTCGGCCGCGAAGGCGGTGTGGTTGATCTGCGCATCGATGCGCCCCTCAACCACATGATACACCGCCGAGGCGCTGTCGCGCGGCATGGCAAGTTCCTCGCCCGGGCGTAGCATCAGGGCCGAAAAGCCGAGCGTGGGCAGACATTCGGCACCGGTTTGTGGATTGACATAGGCCAGATGCACCGGCTGTCCGGCTTCGGTATCGCTGGCCAATGCTTGCAACGCGGCGCGAACCTCGTGCCACGGCCAGCGCAATAGCGGATAGTCGCCGCACTGGGTGTCGAGGCTGGTGTAGGGCACCAGGCCGGCGCGGCGATAACGGGTGGCCGAGGCGTCGGGGGCGTTGCGCACCCGCTGCGGCGCGCCTTCGATCGCATAGGAGGCCTCCATGCTGAACACCAGCGGCAGATCGAGCGCATCGAGCCACACCACGGGGCCGGAACCCGCATGGCCGTGTTCGTGCCAGTTCATTGACGGGGTGAGGATCAAATCGCCGCGATTCATCGGCAGGCGCTCGCCGTTGACCACGGTGAAGCCGCCTTCGCCTTCCACCACCAACCGCACCGCCGAGGGGGTGTGGCGATGGTTGGGCGCGGTTTCGCCCGGCAGGATCAATTGCATGCCGCAATAGATGGTGCCGGTGGTGTGCAATCCGTCGAGCCCATGACCGGGATTGGCCAACACCAACACGCGGCGCTCGGCTTTTTCGATCGGGGCCAGTTCGCCGGCGCGCAGCAGCAAGGGGCGGATCTCGCTATAGCGCCAATGGGTGGGCACGGTTTGCGGGGCAGGGTGCCCGTGCGGCAGAAAGCCGCGCAGACTGGGCCATAGCGGCACCAGGTTGGTGGTGGTAAGCGCCGTGCGATATTCCAGCGGCAGTTCTTCAAGCGTGCCCAGTTTGGGTGCATCGTTCATGTTGGTTGTTCCCCTAAACCGTTGCGCCAAGGCCGTTGCCGCCATAGAGCCAGCCGAGCGTGTCATACCATTGCTCGTCGCTTTTGGCTTTCATGATGGCGTTGCGCAGCAGGGCGTGAACGCCCGCGGGGTGATAGATATGCTCGCCGATGGCGCGTGACATCAGTTGGATCTTGGCGGTGCGCAGCAGGCGTTGCGCCCGGTAGGCTTCCAGCGCGGTCTCGATCTGGCCCGGATGGCTGCTGACCATATGTTGCAGGCAGACGGCATCCTCCATCGCCATGCAGGCACCCTGGGCAAAATATTGCAGTTGCGGATGGGCGGCGTCGCCCAGCAAGGTCACGCGGCCATCGATCCATTTTTCCACCGGATCGCGGTCGCACAGCACCCACAGGCGCCAATTCTTGCCGTGGCGGATGATCGCCTGGGCGCGCGGGTGAATATGCTCGAAGCCGCGCAACACTTCTTCGTTGGAGACCGGTTTGCCGGCCACCGCTTCGGCGGCGTCGCTGTGATAGGTGACGACCAGGTTGAATTGCTTCCAGCCGTGCAGCGGATAATGCACGATGTGGCATTTGGGGCCGGCCCATAATGTGGCGGCGTTCCAGCGCAGGTCCTCGGGCATTTGCTCGGTGGGGATGACGGAACGATAGGTGGTATGGCCGGAAATGCGCGGCGGGAAATCGCCCACCACTTGTTTGCGCACATTGGAATGCAACCCGTCGGCGCCGATCAGCGCACTGCCTTTCACGGTCTGCCCCGCGGCCGTGCGCACGGTCACGCTGCCGCCGTCTTGCTCATAGCCGAGCACTTCGCTGCTGGTGCGCAGATCGACGTGGGGGCTGTTCTGGCAGGCATCCTGGAACACGCGATGCAGATCGGCGCGGTGAACCACGGCATAAGGGTTGCCGAAGCGTTGGCGGAATTTGTCGCCCAGATCGATGTGGGTGATCTCTTCGCCGCCAACCGCATCCATCAGACGCAATTGATCGATATAAACCGCCATGGCACGCGCGGCGTCGCCCACGCCGAGGGTGTCGAAGGCGTGAAAGGCGTTGGGGCCGAGCTGAATCCCGGCGCCGATTTCGCCCAGTTGCGGGGATTTTTCCAGCACAATGCTATCAATGCCGCAACGAGCGAGACCCGCCGCCGTGGCCAACCCGCCGATGCCGCCGCCGGCGATCAGGATGGGAAGTGTTCCGCTCATGTCTGGTGTCCTCTTGTGTCTGTCGCTGACGGCTTTTTGTCGTCATTCGTGGGTTGATCTGTGTCGCGGGAGTCTTGTGTTGGGCCAATATGACGAGTCTGGCCAAAAATTCAACCAACTAGATGGTTGAATTTAACTCGTCATGTCGCCATGGATATTCAGCGTGCTATAACTCGCGCAACCGAAAGCGCTGGATCTTTCCGGTCTGCGTCCTGGGAAGTTCGTCCATGAACTTGATATCACGGGGATATTTATAGGGTGCGATGGTGGCCTTGACGTAATCCTGGATGTCGCGCGCTGTTTGATCATTGGCGCGGAAGCCCTCGGCAAGAACGATGCAGGCACGCACGACATTGCCGCGCACCGGATCGGGCACACTGACCACGGCGCATTCGGCGACCATGGGATGGCCGGCGATCACTTCCTCGACCTCTTGGGCGGAAATATTATAGCCGGATGAGATGATCATGTTGTCGGAACGATCAACATACCAAAACCAGCCCTCGGCGTCCTGATCCATGATGTCGCCGGTGACATTCCAGCCATTCCTGACGAAATTCCGCTGGCGTTCGATATCGCCCAGATAGCGGCCCCCGGTTGGTCCGCGCACCGCCAGCAGCCCGCGGTTGCCGGGCGGCAAAACGTTGAATTCTTCGTCGAGCACGCACGCGGTATAGCCCGGAATGGCGCGGCCGATCGAACCCGGATGATCAACCGCCAAAGTCTCGGAGATGAAATGCGTGAGGAACTCGGTCATGCCGAGGGCGTTGACGATCCGAAGGCCGGTGGCCTCCCGCCAGTCTTCCCACAGACTTGGCCGCAAATGTTCGCCGGCCGAAGTGCATTTGCGCAGACTGCTGATGTCGTAGCGGCCAAGCTCCTGCAAGACGGCGTGGTAGGAGGTCGGCACGGTGTAAAGGCTGGTGGCGCGATGGCGCTCGATGGCTTCGAGGATTTGGTCCGGCGTCGGGCGCGGCAGCAGCACCGCTGTCACCCGGTAGCGCATCGGGTATATCAGGAAGGTGGCCATGCCATAAGTGAAGGCCATCGAGGGCGAGCCGCACAGAATTTCGTCGGGTTCGATGGTATAGATCAGGGGCCAACTGTCGGCTGACGCCAGTATGTCGCGGTGGAAATGGGCGGCGGCCTTGGGGTGGCCCGAGGTGCCGGAGGTAAAGGTGATCAGCGCGATATCGTCGGCGGCGGTTGCCATCGCCTGAAAGACAGCGGGCTTGCGCGCGGCTGCGTGATCGAGATTGGCGTCGCTGTGGCGGCCATCGCCCAGCGGGGTGAAATAGGCGATATGGTCGAGTCCTGGGGCTTGCGCGCGGGTTAATTCCATATCTTCGGCCAGGTCGATTTCGCTCAGGGCGATGCGGATTTGCACTTTTTCGATGATGTAGGCGAGCTCGCGGGCGCGCAGCAGCGGCATGGTGGTCACGCATATGCCGCCGGCCTTGAGAACCGCCAGCCAGCAGGCGGCGAGCATCGGCGTGTTGCCCGAACGCAGCAGCACGCGATTGCCCGGGACAAGGCCGTAATCTTCCACCAGGACCCGGGCGATGCGGTTGGCCTGATCCTGCAAATGGGCGAAATTCCACGTGCCGTCCTGATAATGATACACCGGTTTGGCGCCGAAACCGTCGGCCACCGCCGTGTCGATCAATGCCGAACCCGCGTTCAGGCGATCGGGATAATGGCAAAGATGGGAGGCGGAATAGTCGAACTGCGGCCATAGTTCGACCGGCGGCAGCAATTCGCGTGCGAAGCCATCGATATGAGCGGTTGGTACGCCACCAGGAAGGCGCATATGGTTTTCCTCTTGATTATTACTTTATATCTTCGCGGTGCGACAGCGTAAGTTAGAGCCCGAAGGCTTGAAGTTGAATCTAATCGTCTGTGTCACACCGTTGCAACTATTTGATTTAACAAGAAATTTTTTAATGGCAGGCGATGGCGTGTCGCTTTGGGATAGTTATGGCGCCGGATTCAAAGTGATGTCGCCGGTGGTATCCCGCTGCGGCGCACGCGAGGTT
>JAJZHU010000223.1 GCA_021798375.1 Pseudomonadota bacterium
TTCCTCGATGCCGGGGATCACCTTTTTGGGGCGCTTGTCTTCGGGCACGTTGCCACCCATCACGCGGCGGCCGCGCGGTTGTTCGGGGGGTTGTTCCGTGTTGCATTTCGGGCAAACGGCGGGGGTCTTGCACAGATCATAGAACCGCGTACCGCAGGCAACGCAGACGCGCTTGGTGCCTAATTCGGGCTTTGCCATGTCTTTTGGGCCTTTGGTGGAAAATTAAAGCCGGAAATCAATTGAACCGGGGGCGGGCCATGCCATCCCTTGCGGCTTCTGTCAAATGGCTTGTTGGGTTTTGGGCAGCGAGAGGCAAGAAAATCGTCGATTGCGAGAGGATGTGCGGATCGGTCTTCTATCATCGGCGAAACTGCTTTAGGAACCGGGAGCAAAGGAATTGTCATGAACGCAGTTATTCGTCCGCTTCGCTCGTCTCGTCCCCAGGGCCCGCTTGTGGGCGCCGTGCGTGTGCCGGGGGATAAATCGATCAGCCATCGCGCCTTGATGTTTGGGGCGCTGGCGGTTGGGGAAACCCGCATTTATGGGCTGTTGGAAGGCGAGGACGTGTTGTGTACGGCGGCCGCCATGCGGGCTTTGGGGGCGGAGATCAGTCAGGGCGCGGATGGGGTTTGGCGGGTGGCCGGGCGCGGTGTGGGCGGGTTGATCGAGCCTGGAAATGTGCTCGACATGGGCAATTCGGGCACGGCGGCGCGGCTGTTGGCGGGGATTATCGCCACTCATGATATTTTTGCGGTGATGACCGGCGATGGGTCGTTGCGCACGCGGCCGATGAAGCGGGTGACGGACCCGTTGGCGCAAAGCGGGGCGCGGTTTTGGAGTCGTGAGGGCGGGCGTTTGCCGTTGGCGATCAAGGGCGCGCGCGATCCGTTGCCGATTGAATATGAGTTGCCGGTGGCCTCGGCGCAGGTGAAATCGGCGATCTTGCTGGCGGGTTTGAACGCGCCTGGCGAGACGTTGGTGCGCGAGCCCGCGGCGACGCGCGATCATAGCGAAAATATGTTGCGGCATTTCGGCGCCGTGGTGGATGTGGAGCGGGTTGGACTGGGGCGGGTGATCCGGCTGCAAGGCCAGCCTGAGTTGCGGGCGGCGGATGTGCGTGTGCCGGCGGATCCTTCTTCGGCGGCGTTTCCGATGGTGGCGGCGTTGTTGGTGCCGGGGTCGCGGATCGTGCTCGAACATGTCGGGTTGAACGAACTGCGCACCGGGTTGTTTACCTGTTTGCGTGAGATGGGGGCTTTGATCGAGGTGGTGTCGCCGCGGTTGGAGGGCGGCGAGGAGGTGGGCGATCTGGTGGTGACGGCGGGGGTTTTGCGGGCGGTGGATGTGCCCGCGGAGCGGGCGCCTTCGATGATCGACGAATATCCGGTGTTGGCGGTGGCGGCGGCTTGTGCGGAGGGTGTGAGCCGGTTCCGGGGCTTGCATGAACTGCGGGTGAAGGAAAGCGACCGGCTTTCGGCCACGGCGGCTTTGCTGGCGGCCAATGGGGTGAAGGTGGAAATCGAGGGCGATGATTTGATCGTGCATGGTGTCGCCGGGGGGCCTCCGGGCGGTGGGTTGGTGGCGACGCACATGGATCATCGGTTGGCGATGAGTGCGTTGGTGCTGGGGCTCGGGTCGCAACGCCCGGTCGCGGTGGATGACGGCAGTTTTATCGAGACCAGTTTTCCGGGGTTTGTGGCGTTGATGAACGGGTTGGGGGCGGCGATTTCATGAGCGCGTTGGTGATCGCCATTGACGGTCCGGCGGCTTCGGGCAAGGGGACTTTGGCCCGGCGCATCGCGGCGACGTTGGGGCTGCCCTATTTGGACACCGGGCTGTTGTATCGGGCGGTGGGGCGGAAATTGTTGGATGAGCATGCCGATCCGCGCGATCCGGTGGCGGCGGCGAGAGTGGCCGAGGCTTTGACGCCGGCGGATTTGCAGCGGTCGGATTTGCGCGGCGAGGAAGCCGGCGCCGCGGCCAGTCTGGTGGCGGCGGTGCCGGCGGTGCGGGCGGCGTTGCTGGATTTTCAGCGGGAATTTGCCGGGCAGACGGGCGCTGTGCTGGATGGGCGCGATATCGGCACGGTGATTTTCCCCGAGGCGCGGATCAAATTGTTTGTGACTGCGTCGCTGGCGGTGCGGGCGGAACGGCGGCGGCGGGAGATCGATGGGGTGCTGGCGGATGTGATGGAGGATCTGGCGGTGCGCGATGCGCGCGATCAGGGGCGGGGGACGGCGCCGCTGAAGCCGGCGGCGGACGCGATGTTGCTGGATACCAGCGATATGGACGCGGAAATGGCGTTTGCGGCGGCGATGAGGTTGGTGCGGGGGCGTTTGTCGTGATTGGACAGGCCGGGAAGGCCGAATTCATCACCTTGTCACGAGGATTTTCTTGACATTGGGGCGTTTGTGCCTATGTCTGCGGCTCATCGTTAACCGAGGCTTGCGCGTGAGCGTGAGCAAGTCGTGCTTGGGGTAAGAATACCCGATCAAGTGCGCCAGCCAGACCGCTATCGTGCCCTGAAAGAAACAGACGGCACGGCGGATCACAGGATCATTTAACTCCATGGCTTCCAACGCCTCTGTCCAATACGCCAACCATAACCCGGCTGGCGAAGATTTTGCTTCGTTGCTTGATGAAACCCTCGGCCGTGATACCGGCTTTGACGGCTCGGTTGTTACCGGCCGCGTGGTGCGTTTGACCGACGAATTCGCGATCGTCGATGTCGGGCTTAAGTCCGAAGGCCGCGTGGCTCTTAAGGAATTCGGCCCTGCTGGGCAAAAACCCGAAGTGAAGCCCGGCGATGTGGTCGAGCTTTATGTGGAACGTTATGAAGACCGCGATGGTTCCATTGTGCTCTCGCGCGAGAAGGCTCGCCGCGAAGAAGCCTGGACCACGCTGGAAAAGGCTTTTGAAGCCAATTTGCGCGTCAATGGCACGATTTATGGCCGCGTCAAGGGTGGTTTCACCGTTGATCTGGGCGGCGCCGTGGCGTTCTTGCCGGGCAGCCAGGTGGATATTCGCCCCGTGCGCGATGTGGGCCCGCTGATGGGCATGAGCCAGCCGTTCCAGATTTTGAAGATGGATCGTGCGCGTGGCAACATCGTGGTGTCGCGTCGTGCGGTGCTGGAAGAAACCCGTGCGGAACAACGCAGCGAACTGATCCAGGGCCTGAAGGAAGATATGATCCTTGACGGCGTGGTGAAGAACATCACCGATTACGGTGCGTTCGTTGATTTGGGCGGCGTCGATGGCTTGCTGCATGTGACCGATATCGCATGGCGCCGGATCAATCATCCGTCCGAGGCATTGCAAATCGGCCAGCCGGTGCGCGTGCAGGTGATCCGCTTTAACCCGGATACGCAGCGCATCAGCCTTGGTATGAAGCAACTGGAATCGGATCCTTGGGAAGGTGTGGCGGCGAAATATCCGCCCGCCGCCAAGTTCTCGGGCCGCGTGACCAACATCACCGACTACGGCGCATTCGTTGAACTTGAACCCGGCGTTGAAGGCCTGGTGCATGTTTCGGAAATGAGCTGGACCAAGAAGAACGTGCATCCCGGCAAGATCGTTGCCACCAGCCAGGAAGTTGACGTGGTTGTGTTGGATGTGGACAGCAGCAAGCGCCGCATCTCGCTTGGCATCAAGCAAGTGCAGCGCAATCCTTGGGAACAGTTCGCTGAAGAACATCCCGTGGGCTCGGTTGTTGAAGGCGAAATCCGCAACACCACCGAATTCGGCCTGTTCGTGGGCATTGCCCCGGATGTGGACGGCATGGTGCATATGTCCGACCTTTCTTGGGAAGACACGGGCGAGCTGGCGATGGCCAAGTTCAACAAGGGCGACATCGTTAAGGCGAAGGTGCTCGACGTTGACATCGAGAAGGAACGCATCTCGCTTGGCATCAAGCAGTTGCATGAAGATCCGGCCGCTGACGTTCTGGGCCGCGTGCATAAAGGCGATGTGGTGACCTGCATCGTGACCTCGATCCAGACCAACGGCATCGAAGTGAAGGTGGACGAAGTTCTGACCGGCTTTATCCGTCGCGCTGAACTGGCGCGCGACAAGGGCGATCAACGTCCGGAACGCTTTGCCGTGGGCGAGAAGATCGATGCCAAGATCACTGCCGTGGACCGCGCCGCGCGCAAGCTGGCGCTGACCATCAAGGGCCGTGAAGTGGAAGAAGAAAAGCAGGCGATGGCTGAATTCGGTTCGTCCGACAGCGGCGCTTCGCTGGGCGACATTCTGGGTGCGGCGATCCGTCGGCGTAACCAGTTGACGGACTGAGATAGGTTGGACTTTGCGTGATTTGGGGGCCGCGGAGGGAAACTTCCGCGGCCTTTAAGTTTTTAAGAGAGGGAAATCCTTCTCTTGGGCTGCGCTGATCTGCGGCGGGGTTTGTGGCAATGATCCATGGCATTAGAGCATGTTCGGATCACGTTGAACCACATATGTGCGACGAACATGCTCTAGTACCCACTATCATTAGACTGTGAGTCGTGATTCAAGGTTGGGATGAAAGACATCCCTTCTGCGACGCCGATTACCCTGACATCTGATGAACGCT
>JAJZHU010000224.1 GCA_021798375.1 Pseudomonadota bacterium
GCTGATGCCGGCAAGGCGGGCCGTTGCCTCCATGCCTTCGGCCACCCGCCCGGTTTCGGTCAGGCCGGGACTGATGCCAATTACGCGAACGCCGCGGCCGGCATAGGCGGTGGCCAACCCTGCCGTGGCCAGCATCAGGGCGGCGTTGGCGGCGCCACCGGCGATGTGGGTTGGCGATGCCACCTTGCCGCCGGCGCCGATGATGTTGACGATCGCGCCGTGGCCGCGCGCGGCCATGCGCTTTATCAGTGGATCGATCGCGTTGATGTAGGAAAAATATTTGGCATCCATCGCCGCGCGCCACAGCGCCGGGGTCAACTCATCCGGCGGTGTGCGTTTGGCGGCGCCGGCCGAATTGACCAGGACATCGATCGGGCCGAGTTCGTTTTCGACCGTCTCGATCATGGTGGCGGCGGATGGCGCATCGGCAAGGTCGGCGGCAATGCCGAAGGCGCCGGGCAGGCGGGCCAGCGCCTGGGTGATGTTGTCCTGGGAACGCGAACATATCGCCACCCGCGCCCCCTCGGCGGCGAAGGCCAGCGCGCACGCCAGGCCAATGCCTTTCGATCCGCCGGTAACGAGCACGATTTTGCCGCCGAGACCAAGATCCATGATCGATTCCTCTCGCTGTGCATCCGCCATCAGGCGGCGAAAATTCCCCGCAACCACTCCGCCGAAAGGTCCAGTGCCTCGCGGCCCACATCGACGCCCGCCATGCCGTAAAAGCCGTGGATCATGCCGTCGTAATGGACCGTTTCGACGGCCACGCCTTCCTCGCGCAAACGCGCCGCATAGGCCTTGCCTTCGTCGCGCAGCGGATCGTATTGCGCCGTGATCACATAGGCTGGCGGCAGGCCGCCGAGATCGGGCGTTTTCATCACCGCATAGTGCGGATGCCTTGTTGCGGCTTCGTCGGGCAGATACAGCGACATGAAATATTCCATGTCGTCGCGGCCCAGGAAATAACCTTCGGCGTTTTCGATGATCGATGCGGTGGGCGGCGTGTGGTGCGACACCGCCGGATAGATCAGCAATTGCGCCGCCAGCGATACGTCTGACTCGTCGCGCGCACGAACCGCCGTCACCGCCGCAAGATTGCCCCCGGCGCTGTCGCCGCCCACCGCAATGCGCGAGGGATCGATGCCCAACTCGTTGGCTGCCTCCGTCGCCCACAGCAGGGCGCGCAAGGCATCGTCTGGCGCCGCCGGGAATTTGTGTTCGGGCGCCAGACGATAGCCGACCGACAGCACGGCAAATCCGCCGATAAACGCCAGCCGGCGGCAGATGGCGTCGTGGGATTCGATGCTGCCGAGCGCAAAGCCGCCGCCGTGATAATAGACCAGCAAGGGCAGATCGCGGCGAGCCTCCGGGCGATACAGCCGAGCCTGGATGGGTGCCGGCGCGGCCGGGATCAAAACATCGCGCACCTCGGCCATCTCGCTTATCTCGCCCATTGGCGGCAGGGGCATATTGCGCAGGATTTCCAACGGAACATCGCGCAATCCCGGGCGTCCGCGCAGGGCTTCCAGCACGATTTCAATTTGTGGGTCTAAAGGCATGGTATTCCCTCTTGCTTTGCCATTACAGCGTCATTGCCTGCGCCGCGGCGAACGTAGCAAAGGTAAGGCGTCGCGCCCAGAGCGTTGTTGCAGCGACGGTACGACGATCCGTGCGGAATAACAAAAATTGCATATTTGATGTTATTTTGGCATATTGGGTCCGTCAGGGGTTTCAATCATGAACGTATCAATCGGCGAGCGTTGGGAAGGTTTCGTGGACGGCATCGTCAAGACCGGGCGTTATAGCTCGGCCAGCGAAGTGGTGCGCGAAGGGTTGCGTCTGGTCGAGGAGCGCGAGACCAAATTACAGGCATTGCGCGATAGCCTGAACGCATCGATTGCGCGCGGTGGGGACAACAGCGAAGATGATCTGGTCAGGATATTGGCAGCCAAAAACGCGGAGTTGGTTAAGGCAGGATATTGAATGCGCCGGTTGGTCTTGCTCGATGCGGCGCTTGAAGATTTCGCAGATATATTTGAGCACCTCACAAAAAAAAGCAGCGATCGCGCCGTTGGCCGAAATTTTGTTGCGGCGCTTCAACAACAATGCGCCAAACTCGCCAGCCTCCCCGGCATTCTCGGACGCGCCCGGCCGGAACTGCTCCCCGATATTCGCAGCTTTGTGTTCAAGGGATATGTGATCTTTTTTCGCTATACGGGCGATCGGTTGGAAGTTGTTAAAATCATGGAAGGACACAGAGATATTACCGCGCAGTTCGGCGATGATACCAAGTAGGTTTTGCCGCGCTTTACGTGGAACCCATTCTGCAATCTTTGAGATGGCGGGAAATGAAGTGCGTTTAGCTGTTCTGCCTCACGCTCGCTATTCGAAGAACTCCTCGTCCAATTTCTTGATGGTCAACGTCTCTTCCACTCGGCAAGCCACACCGTGACGGATCAGTAGGCGAGAGAGGTGGTCGCCATCGATTAATACAATGCGTTTGCTGAGGTGTTCGGCGGTCTCGCGGGCTTGGGTGGAGAAGGTCGAGGTGGTGACGAACAGGCCCTTGGTGGCCTTGAAGCGGTCGAGGCTGCCAAAGAAATCGCGGATAGCGGGGGCGCCCACATTTTTCCCCTCGCCATAGCGTTTGGCTTGGACATAGATGCGGTCGAGGCCCAGCGGGTCTTGGTCGATCACACCATCGATGCCACCGTCATTGGTACCGCCCACAAGAGCTTTGCTGATGTCTGCCGCTGAAAAACCGCCATAGCCCATGGCACTCAGCAGACGCACCACGGTGCTTTCAAAGAAGGCCGGGGAACTGGCGCGGATGCGTTGTAGCAGTTCGGCGGCCAGGGCAGCTTCCAGTTGTTGATGAGCTTGGCGGATGATCTCGTCGGGGGTGAGATTGGTGGTTTCAGAGGCAGTGCGCGGTGAGGTGTCGGCTGGGCTTCCGTTGCTCTCGGCGGTATTGCGCCCCCATGTGAATTCTGGGAATTGGCTGAGGAATTTGATGTCGATCCGCTCCGGCGGTCGGACCAACAGCTTGCGTCCACGATCAGTGATTTGAAAATGGGCGCGACGGGTGAGTTCCACCAGTCCGGCCTTGCCGAGATAGGATTTTGCCCATTGCACCCGGTTGGCGAAGGTGGTTTGCTTGCCCGAAGGCAGCAAATGGGCGCGTTCCTCGGGCGTGAGAGCAAATTGGCTGGCCAAGGTTTCGACCACATCGTTGATGCGGGCTTCCCCCTGAGCAGCAACACGCAAGACTGGTAGCATCAAGGATTGAAAATCGGGAATGGCCACGGGATGTTACGATGCCAAGATGAAATTTGCTGAAGATAGAAAACCGTAGGCCAAAACGGCGTCGCGGAATGCGCTGCGCCTTTCCACTGTAATTCTTACCCGAATGCTTTCTCCGGCACCAAAATCTCGCCCTGCATCAACGCCCGCGCCGTGCGCAGCAGTGCGGATCTTTTCACCCGCAATCCTTGGCTGCGGTCCAATTCCATATCCACCGTAAAGAACCCGGTCGGGTGTTCCACATCCAGCCGTTGCTGATCGCCCGCGTTTGCCAGCACCGCCACCTTGTGGGCCACCGAGCCGGGCAGCACGCAAGCGGTGGCGACCGAAACCGCGCCGAACACGCCGATGGCCTTGTGCACGTTCTTGGGAATGAAGGTGCGCGTGCCCACCGCGCCGCCGTGGGCGGGGGGGGAGACCAGGCTCATCTTCGGCACGGTTTTTTTTGCCACATCGCCCAGATTCATCATGTGCCCGGCGATCAGGCGGATCGCTTCGACGCGGGCTTTCAACGTGGCGTCGGCGTCCATGTCCGCCGGGTCTTCCTGCCCGGTCAGGCCGAAATCGGCGGCGTTCAGCACCACCACCGGCATGCCGTTGTCGATCAGGGTGCATTCCACGCCCTCGATCACGTCGATCACATTGCCGGTGGGCAGCAGCGCACCGCAGCTCGATCCGGCCACATCGAGGAAATCAATCGGGATGGGCGAGGATGTGCCGGGTACGCCGTCGATGCGGGCGTCGCCATCCCAACGCACGGCGCCGCCCGGGGTTTCCACCGTCGCCACGGCCAAGGCGCCCGTGTTCAGCATGTTGATGCGCACGCGGGTGACATCGCCCGAGGGTTTCACCAATCCGCGCATGATCGCAAACGGCCCAACACCCGCCAGCATGTTGCCGCAATTCTGGTTGGGATCGACGCGGGCCTCGTTCACCACGACTTGCAGAAACAGATAATCCACATCGGCTTCGGGGTGGCTGCTTGGCCCCACCACCGCCACCTTGCTGGTCAGGCTGTCGGCGCCGCCCACGCCATCGATCTGGCGCGGATCGGGCGAACCCATCGCCGCCAACAGCATGCGGTCGCGCGTGGCGACATCGGACGGGAGATCGGAGGCCAGAAAGAACGGCCCCTTGGAGGTGCCGCCGCGCATCAGGGTGCAGGGAATGGGACGAAGGCCGCCGGACATGTGGGTATCCTATCTTTGAAGCAGGATAAGAAAAATAAAAGCAAAAAACCTCTTTTTGTGAACA
>JAJZHU010000225.1 GCA_021798375.1 Pseudomonadota bacterium
CTATTTCGATACCCGAACCGGCTCCAAGCGGGATGCCGCCAGCTATCACGCCATCGCCGCCGAAATCGGCGCGGAAGGCGAAAAATGCTTGTTTCTAACCGATGTGCCGGCGGAATTGGACGCCGCTCACGCCGCCGGCTGGCTGTGCGGCCAATTGGTGCGCGACCGCGACGGCACGGTGGGCGATGTGAATTACATCAACTATGCCGATTTCACTGAAATCCACCTGCACGTCCAAACGAAATAGTATCAACCCTGCGCCGAGAGTTCGCGTGAGCGTGCGGTGGCAGCGGCAACGGCCTGTTTCATCAATTCCGGCAGGCTTGCCATCAGCACGGCCAACGCCGCCGCCGTGGTGCCGCTGGGGCTGGTGACGTTTTGGCGCAGTTGGGTGGCGGATTCTTCGCTGGCGGCCAGCAAATTTCCCGCCCCTGTGATCGTCTGACGGGCCAGACTGCGCGCCAGATCGGGCGGCAAGCCCTGGGCGATGCCCGCTTGTTCCAGACATTCGGCCAATAAAAACACATAAGCCGGACCCGAACCCGAAACAGCCGTGACCGGGTCGATCAGTGCTTCGTCGTCTACCCATGCCACCTCGCCCACCGCCGCGAGCAGTCTGGTGGTTAAAATACGCTGATTCTTGCTGAGGGCGTTGGCGGGGGCGATGGCCACCGTGATGCCTTGGCGGATGGCGGCGGGGGTGTTGGGCATGGCGCGCACGATCGAGGCGGCCGGACCAAGCAGATATTGCAGCTCGGCGATGGTTTTACCGGCCATGATGGAGATCGCCACCTGGCCCGCCGCCAGCATCCGGTAAGCCGGCAGCGCGCTGGCCGCCATTTGTGGCTTGATCGCCAGAATCAATACCTTGGGCAGAAAATTGGGCGGCAGATGATCGAGGCTGCTGTAAACCTTCACCAACGGTCCGGCGAGCTGTTGCGCCGCCGGCGCCGGATCGATCACCGCGATCTGCGTAGCACCCTGTTCAAGCCAGCCCGCCAACAAGGCCGAGCCCATTTTGCCGCCGCCAATTAGCAGCAGAGGAGGAAGTGTTTGGGTCATAAGCCAGAATAAGCCCAGTTGCCCGAGCCGCTCAACCCCGGCTTAAGCCTCGCCCACGCATTCCAGCATTGAAGCCTGGATCGCCTCGTTGGCCGATTTGCCGCCCCACAGCACGAATTGAAAGGCCGGAAAGAAGCGTTCGCATTCGGTGATGGCGATATCGACCAAATCTTCCAGGCTTTCCTGGCTTGCCGCGGAAAGGCCGCGCAACAGCACGGAATGGCGGAAAATGGGGGTGCCATCCTCGCTGTCCATGCCGAAATGGCCGATCCATAAACGTTCGTTGGCCAGGGCCAATAATTCGTACAGGGCGGCGCGGCGGGCGGCCGGAACCTTGAGATCGAAGGCACAAGTGAAATGCATGGCCGAGATTTCGGCCGACCACGAGAAATACAACCCGTAATCGCACCATTTGCCGGGGGCCTCGGCGGCCATTTCGCCTTCGGATCGGCGATCGAACGCCCATTCGTTGGCGGCGACAATTTGTTCCAACACGTCAAGCGGATTGGAAGCACGTTCCTGCGCGGTATGCTGTAGGCCAGACATGGCAGGGTCTCCCTGGTTGGAGGAAGGCCGAACGGCGAATTGCTGCTGTGGAGCCCGATCGTCCGTGGCAGCGCAACATCAGCCTAGCGAGGCTTGGGTTCGGTCTGCAAGTGCCTTGTGACATGAGGCTTGCGGTCTTTGTCACAAAGGCTTGACAAGTAATTGATCGCGTGGGGATATAATTTTTATTCCGCCGCCCCGGAAACGCCCGATTCAAGCATCTGCACGCGCAGCTCAAGCGCCGCAAGCCGCGACTCGAGCGCGTCCTGCGCCATCCGCGCGCGGGTGGCCATTTCCTGCACCGCTTCGAACTCGTCGCGTTTGACCAAGGACAGACGACGCAACGCCTCGTCGAGGCGGGCACGAATAATTGTCTCGATTTCGTCGCGGACGCCCGAAATTAGATCAAAAAATTTAGGAAATTCGGTCATGATTTACTCCGGGAGCGGTGCTTGGGGCGGGGCGTTCGCCGCAATCTAGCGCATTCGCCCGGTTTTGCGCAAATTTGCCGCCGAGACGCCGCCGGGTCATCCAAACTTCACGCAGCCAAGGCATTGGCGCAGCCGCACGGGGGAGTATAGAATAGTTTCATGATCTTGATCACTGGTGGCGCCGGTTTTATCGGCTCGAATTTGCAAGCCTCCCTCGCCCAGCGCGGGTTGGAGACGGTCGTGGTTGATTGGTTGGGAACCGAAGGGAAATGGCGCAATCTGGCGCGGCATTCTCCCGCGCGGGTGATCATGCCCGAGGATTTGGACGATTTTCTGGCCGACCATCCCCCGATTGAAATCGTTTATCATCTGGGCGCCATCAGCGCGACCACGGCGATAGACGGCGACGAGACCTGGCAAACCAACGTCGAGCTTTCGTTGAAATTATGGAATTGGTGCGCGGCGCGCGGCGCGCATTTCATCTATGCCTCGTCGGGCGCCACTTACGGCGATGGAACGCAAGGATTCGACGACGACCCCGAGCGTTTGGAGCATCTTAGCCCGCTCAATCTTTACGGCTGGACCAAACATGCGTTCGATCTTTCCGTCACGCGCATGGTGAAACGCGGCGAGCGCCGGCCACCGCAATGGGCCGGACTCAAGTTTTTCAATGTTTACGGGCCAAACGAATATCACAAGGGATCGATGGTCTCGGTGATCAAGGTGAAGCACGACGAGATCGCCCAGGGCGGGCCGGCGCGCTTGTTCAAATCCGATGTGCCGGGGCTTGCCGATGGCGATCAGCAACGCGATTTCATCCATGTCGACGATGTGGTGAACGTGATGCTGTGGCTGCGCGAGGCGCCGCATGTCAGCGGGATTTTCAATGTCGGCACCGGGAGCGCGCGCAGCTATCGCGATTTGGCCCATGCCGTGTGCGATGCGGCCGGAAAGCCGCGCGCCATCGAATATATCGATATGCCCGAACGGCTGCGCGGGCAATATCAATCCTACACCGAGGCCAGCATCGAACGGCTGCGCGCCGCCGGTTACAATGGACAATTCACGCCGTTGGAAGAAGGCGTGCGCCGCTATGTGCAGGATTATTTGATGCAACCCAGTCCTTACCGATGAGATCCCACGCATGAGCGCGCCACTGCTGTTCCCCGAATTCAACCCGGCAATCTTCACGATTGGTCCGTTTGCCCTGCGTTGGTATGCGCTGGCCTATATCACCGGCTTGGTGGTGGGTTGGCGCATGGCGCGGCGGTTGGTGTTGAAAACGCCCGTCGTCGCCACCGCGTTGCAGGTGGATGATTTCCTCACCTGGGCGACCTTGGGCGTGATATTGGGCGGGCGGCTGGGTTATGTGTTGTTTTATCAACCCAGTATTTATTTCCACGCCCCGCTGTCCATCTTTGAGGTCTGGCATGGCGGCATGAGTTTTCATGGCGGGATGCTGGGTGTTGCGATCGCGCTCTGGTGGTTCTGCCATTTGAACAAAATCCCGTTGCTCGGCTTTGCCGATCGGATCGCGATGGTGGCGCCGGTGGGGCTGGGGCTGGGGCGGGTCGCCAATTTCATCAATGGCGAATTATGGGGCCGCGCGGCGCCCGATTGGTTGCCGTGGCGGATGATCTTCCCCGGCGGCGGCGATGTGGCCCGTCACCCCAGCGAAATCTATCAGGCGCTGATGGAAGGTCTGATCCTGTTCATCGTCATGCAAGTCCTGGGACGGCGCGAAGCCCTGCGCGAACGCATGGGGTTCCTTACCGGCGTGTTCCTGGTGGGCTATGCCATCGCCCGCATCATCGGCGAATTCTTCCGCCAACCCGACCCCTTTCTCGGCTTCCTATGGGAAGGCGCCACCATGGGACAACTCCTGTCCGTGCCCATGCTGGTGTTCGGGGCGGTGTTGATTTGGCGAGGGAAAAAGGCGTGAAGGAAGGCAAGGCAAGGCGGGGGCTTTGCCCCTCGACCCCATTGGGGCCATTGGCCCCAAACCCCATGACTTTGTTTTGTGGGGTCTGGGGCCAATGGCCCCAGCGGGTCCAGGACAGAGCCCTGGCCTTGCCTTCTCTTCCTTAACGGCCCTTTCCCATGTCAAATCCACTCCGTCTCGATCACTACATGGCGCGGGCCAATGGGGCTTATTATGCCACGCATGATCCGTTTGCGGATTTCGTGACATCGCCCGAGATCAGTCAGATGTTTGGGGAATTATTGGGGGCTTGGGCGGCGAATTGCTGGCAGGCGATGGGATCACCTGGGCGGGTGATTTTGGCCGAGGCCGGGCCGGGGCGCGGCACATTGATGGCCGATGCGTTGCGATTGATCGCGCGGTTGGCGCCGGGGTTTGCAGCGGCGATCGAGGTTTGGTTGATCGAAACGTCACCGTTGTTGCGAACCGAGCAGGCGAGACGGGTGCCGCGGGCGCGGTTTGCCGATGATTTGGGGCAATTGCCTGTGGGCCCGATGATGTGATTGGGGAACGA
>JAJZHU010000226.1 GCA_021798375.1 Pseudomonadota bacterium
GGAGGAACGCGACTGGAACCTTGCCATCAACATCAACCTCAAGGGCACGGCGGCGATCACCCATTGGGCGGCGCGCCATTGGCGGGAGACCGGCCCCCACGCGGGACGGGCCTTGATCAACACATCCTCGCCCGCCGGTCCGCATCCGTTTCCCACCGCCAGCGGCTATGGCGCCGCCAAGGCCGGCGTGGCGGCGTTGACCCAGGCGGCGGCGATCGAACTGGCCGACTTGGGCGTGCGCGCCAATGCGATCACGCCGATCGCCCGCACGCGCATGGTCGAGGGCACGCCGGACTTGCTGGCACTGCTGGTCGCCGATGAAAAATTCGATCGCTATCTGCCCGAACGCGCCGCACCGCTGGTCGTCTATCTGGCCTCGCCCTTGTGCAAATTCACCGGGCGCCTGTTCGGCATCGAGGGCGACGATGTCTATTTGTGGGGCGAATGGAGCGCCGAACACCACGCCAACAACCACGGCGCGCAATGGACGCCGGCGCAACTGGCCGAGGCGCTGGAGCCATTCCCGGCGCAGGACCGGCGCTGGATGCTGCAACCGGGCGGACGGATCGAGAATCTATCACCGCCGGACGAGACACTGGCCGCGCTCAAGCGGGGGGACGCGCTCAAGCGGGGGGACGCACTCAAGCGGGTTTGATCGCGGCCGGGAAATGCTTCGGGGTAACATTATCCCAAAATCTTTCGCTCTCACCCTTCCCGCGACTCGGCTCCGGGCCTAAAGGATGAGCGTATGATTTACCCGCTGCTCGCGATCTTTGCCGCGCTGCTTGGCGTCGGCGTTACCGAGTCGTTTATCCCGTCGCTCGCATCCTTGCTGCGAACGATGACTGCCGCCCTGTGCGCGATGGGGCTGGCGATCGCGGTGATTTTTCTGCTGTTCCGGCTTACCGCCGCCGGCCTGCATCTGCCGTTCGGGCCGCCTGGGCTGGGGATCAATCTCGCCCTCGATGGTCTTTCGGCGTTTTTCCTGTTGCCGGTATTTTTGTCCGGGGCGGCGGGGCTGTGGGCGGCACGGACCGAGCATCTGTCCGGCGGGCCGCTGATTCCGGTGTTCATCGCCGGGATGGTGCTGTCTGTGCTGGCGGCCGATGGTTTCACCCTGTTCGTGGGATTCGAGACCATGTCAACGGCATCGTGGCTGCTGGTTTTATCGTACGGCGAACCAACCGCGGCGGTGAAGGCCGGGCGGCTTTATATGACCATGGCAGTTGTCGGGGCGATGGCCTTGTTGGGGGCGATGGCAGTGGGATTCGGCGTGGGCGGAGATTTCACCGCCTGGCGCGCGCATCCGCCGCACGGCGCCGCGGCCGCGGGACTGCTCGCATTGTTGTTGATCGGCGCCGGATCAAAGGCTGGATTGCCGCCGTTGCATGGTTGGTTGCCGATTGCGCATCCGGCGGCTCCCGCCCCGGTTTCGGCGATGATGTCGGGCGCCATGACCAAGGTGGCGCTTTATGTCTTGATTCGTTTTCTGTTCGATCTGGCCGGTCATAACCCGCCATTGTGGTGGGGCGTGCCGCTGTTGGTGCTGGGTGCGATGGGGGCGCTGCTGGGTGCGGCGCGCGCCAATTTTGAAACCGACATCAAATCGGTGCTGGCTTCCAGCACCATCGAGAACATCGGCATTATCGCGGCCAGCCTCGGCTTGTCGTTGATCGCGCGGGCGGCGCATCTGCCGTCGCTGGCGGCCATGGCACTGGGTGCCGCGCTGTTGCATGTATTGGGCCATTCAATCGCCAAGACATTGATGTTTCTCGTCACTGGTGCCGTGGATCACGCGGCCGGCACCCGCCGGATGGATCGTCTGGGCGGGCTCGTGCATATGATGCCCATCACCACACTGTGCGCCTTTTGCGGTGCGGCGTCGCTGGCGGCGTTGCCGCCCATGATAGGGTTTGCGTCGGTGTGGATGGTGTTCCAATCGCTGATCACCGCCCCCCGTTTGGGCTCGTTCGTGCTGCAAATGCTGATGCCGGTGATGGCATTGCTGCTGGCGTGCGGCGGGGCGCTGGCCCTGTCGGCCATGCTGCGCCTGGTGGGAGCAACCTTCCTGGGCCGTCCGCGGGCCGTGCGCACGGCGGGGGCGCATGAAACCGATTTTGCCACCAGCCTGTTGTTCATGGGGCTGGCCGTCTTGTGTCTGTTATTGGGCCTGGTGCCCGGCGTGGTGCTGCGTTTGGCCAACCCCACGCTGACGCAGCTTGTGGGCGCCGACCTCACCGGGCAGTTCGGGCTGCTCGCGATTACCACCACCACCTCGGGGGCAAGCTATACCGCGCTGCCCGTCGCCATCTTGTTGGGCGCGATTTTGCTGGGGGCGATTCTGATCCTGCGGCGGCATCCGGCCGTGGTGCGGCGCGGCCGGGCATGGGATTGCGGCTATGCCGCGCCGCCGATGTTCATGCCGTTCGGCGATACCTCCACCCAATATGGCGCCACATCGCTGACGGAACCATTGGGCCGCAGCCTGGGCGTGCCTTTGTTCGATTGGCAAATGTCCACCACCATTCCCGAACCCGGCGAGATCGGCCCCGCCCGCTTTGGGGTGGTGTGGTACGACCCTGTTTTGCGCTTTCTACATGCCCCCGTATTGCGCACCCGCGATTGGTTGGCAGACCGCGCCGAATTGATCCAGCGCCTGACCATTCGCCGCACTTTGGGCATGATGGTGTTGGCTTTGGTGGTGTTGCTGATGATCGTGGCATTACTGGAGCAATCGCAATGAACAGCCCGATCCTGATCGCCCTGTTCGGCCTGATCGCTCTGGCGCTGCATGTAACTGTGCTGGCCATCGGCGCTCCATGGTTGCTGGGTTACAGCCGCTGCTTGCAGGCGCGTCTGCAAGGGCGGCGCGGCCCACCCACGCTGCAAGTCTTCCGCGACCTGACCCGTTTGTGGCGCAAGGAATCGATGCTGGCGGAAAACGCCTCCTCTGTGTCGCAAATAGCGCCGCTGGTGGTTTTTGCCGCCTCGGCCACGGCCGCCCTTCTAGTGCCCAGCTTTGCGTTGGGGCTTTCCACCGGCCCCGCGTCCGATCTGATCCTGATCGCCGGGCTGTTCAGCCTCAGCCGCGCCGCTTCCGCCCTGGCCGCCATGGATGTCGGCAACTGGTTTGGCGGCCTTGGGGTATCGCGTGAATTCCTGCTCGCCTTTTTCGCCGAACCGGTGCTGTTGCTGGTGTTTTTCACCCTCAATCTGGTGGCGGGATCGACCAACCTCGATCACATCGCCGAACTGCTGCGCACCGGCGTGTTGGGGCTGCGTTTGTCGCTGGGGCTGGCGCTGGCCGCCATGATCACCGTGGCGCTGACCGAAATGGGGCGTTTGCCGATCGGCAATCCTTCCACCCACCTGGAAGTCACCATGCTGCACGAGGCCGAAACATTGGAGTTTTCCGGCCGCGAATTGGCCTTTATCGAAGCCGCCGCGATGCTGCGTTTCTTCACCTGGCTGGCGTTGCTCGCCGCCATCTTCGCGCCGTTCGGCATCGCACCCGCCGCCAGCCCGTTCGATTGGCCGCTGGGCCTGCTCAGCTTCGGCGCCAAGATGCTGCTGCTCGCCACCGCGCTGGTATTTTTTGAAGCCGGGGTGGCGCGCATGCGGATCTTCCGTGTGCCCGAGCTTTTGGGCATCGCGCTGATGCTCTCCATGCTCGCCGTGCTGTTTCTCTTTGTCTCCGAGGGCTATACATGATCCCCACGCCCGACAGTTTCGGCCAGTTCGACTATGACATGGCGCATCTGCTGGAAGGCACCGTGCTGCTGTTTTCCTTTGCCCTGCTGTATCAGCGCCGCCTCTACGCGGTGATCCAAACCTATACCGCACAAGCCCTTACCGTGGCCGCCGCATGCTTCTGGCAGGCCCATGTGCAGCATTCGGCCGATCTGTTCGCCACCGGCATCGTCACCTTGCTCGCCAAAGGCATCGGTTTTCCCTGGGCGCTGACCCGCATCGCCGCGCGCACCCACGCCGCCGGGTCGGTGGAGATGAGCTTCGGCGTGTTCCCCTCGCTCGCCCTGGGGCTGTTTCTGGCCTGCCTCGCCCTGCTGGTGGTGATGCGCATTCCGGCCGGCGCCGCACTCACCCGCGAAACGCTGGCGATGTCGCTGTCGGTGCTGCTGCTCGGGCTCGCCATGATGACCACACGAAGCAGCGCCATCACCCAAACCATCGGCTTTTTGTCGGTGGAAAACGGCCTGTCGCTGGCCGCCATCGGCGTGCCGGGAATGCCCATCGTGGTTGAATTGTCGGTCGCGTTCCTGGTGATGGTCGCCTTCATCGTCTTCGGCATCTTCTTTTTCCGCATCCGCGCCCAATTCGACAGCCTGGAACTGCATCATCTGGACCGGATCACGGAGGCGCCGGAATGACCGATCCGATGTTGTCGCTGCCCTGGCTGGTGTGTTTGGTGCCGTTGTTCGCGGGGGCGTTGTTGGGGTTTGTGCGGCATCCGGGCACGGGATCGTTGATCAATCAGATGGCGTCGGTGCTGGCGTTTTTGTTGGCGCTGG
>JAJZHU010000011.1 GCA_021798375.1 Pseudomonadota bacterium
ACACGCTGCCGGTGGCGATCACCGCCCGCAGCCCGCGTTCGAGCATGGTTTGCAGTACCTTGCGGATCTCTCTGGTGTTTTCGGCCAGCGCCCCCACCACATCGAAATCCAGACTGCGATAATCGGCGACGCATGCGGCATGATGGCACAAAACGTCGAACGAACGGCCCCCGATAACCTCCAAAAAAGCCTGATCGCCAAAGCTGCAGCCCGGCACGATCTCGGCGATCGCGGCCAGCTTGCGCACGCGCTCGCCACGCACCCCGTCATAGCCATTCACCGTGCCGCGCAGCGGCGCCACAACGCTGGCGCCGGCGCGGTGCAATTTTTCGGCGATCCAATAACCGCTGAATGAACTGGCGCCGGTGAGCAGAATCTTCACTTTAACCCCCGCAGGCTTTCAATGCCGTGGAATTCCGGATCAAAATCCGGCCAAGCCGCGTCCTTGGCGGAAATCTCGACCGGCGTGATCGGCCATTGCACACCAAAGCGCGGATCGTTCCAGCGCACGCCGCGTTCTTCCGCGGGGGCATAGGGCGTGCTGACCATGTATAGCGCCTCGGTGTCCGGCTCCAGGGTCAGGATCGCGTGGGCGAAGCCGCGCGGCACATACATCATCAGCCGGTTTTCGGCGGTCAGGGTTTCGCCGAACCATTTGCCGAAGCTGGGGGAATCCGGCCGCAGATCGAGAATGGCATCCCACAATGCCCCCCGGATGCAGCGCACCAATTTTACCTCGGCGCCGCCGCCTTTCTGGTAATGCATGCCGCGCAGGGTGCCCTTGGCGCCGGAAAGCGAATTATTGGCCTGCACAAAGTGGGTTTCCAGGCCGTCATTGCCAAACTCGGTCTCACAGAACACGCGGGCGAAAAATCCGCGCTCGTCACCGCGCTTTTCAAGCTCGATCACGCGGGCATCTTGCAGCGGGGTATGATGAAATTTCATGGCCTATTCCCGCCCCAGGTAAGATTCGAGCCAACGCAGATCATGTGTCAGGCGTCCGGCGTCGATGTGTCCTTGCAGCATCTTCAGGCGCATGAAAGGCGAGGCACGGAAATTGGGATCGTTGAATCCCATTTCCTGCAACCCCTGATACAACAGCTCGATCGAACGATCGAGGCCGATCCGCGGCAGATGATTAGGTGCCAATTTGGCGTAGAGCGAAAAATCCACCTGATACGAGCGCGTGTCCGGCTGTGCGCTCTGGTTGATGCTCACCGTCGTGCCGGGGATCGCGCGTGCCACCGCGGCGGCCAGATCCTTCACCTGATAATTGGCGGTGGTCGCGCCCACATTCACCGAAAGTGGTCCGTTGCCGGGCGCGGCATCGCGCGTGATCGCCCATTCGATCGCGCGCGCCATGTCGCGCACATCAATCAACGGCCGCCACGGACTGCCATCCGAAAGCACGGTGATCTTGCCGGTGGCGACGGCCGATGCGACAAAATCATTCAGCACCAGATCGAGCCGCAGCCGGTCGGACATGCCGCACGCCGTGGCGAAACGCAGCGAGGTGGTGATCATCTCGCCCAAATCGAGTTTGGCCAATTCGGCTTCGCTTTCCACCTTCGAGCGCGCATAGGCGGTTTGCGGATTCAATTCGTCGGTCTCGCGCCGCGCGCCACCGGGCGCGAAGCCATAAACGCTGCAACTGGAAGCAAACACAAATCGCTTCACGCCGGCATCGCGCGCAAGTTTGGCCAGACGAACGGTGGAACGGCAATTCACCTGATCGGTGACCTCGGCAAAACTATTGCCCATCGGATCGTTGGAGATTGCCGCCAGTTGCACCACGGCGTCCACGCCGGCAAGCAACGATGCAGGAAGATCGCGCACATCCCCGGTCACCTGCTCGTTCAGCACCCGCTCCGGCCACACCGCCGCGTTGGTGGTGGAAAGCGCGAAATAACTGGTGTCGTAGCCGATCAGAACCGCGTGCGGCAAAACCCGGCGCAAATGCCGCGCCACGATCGGGCCCACGTAACCTTGGTTGCCGGTGATAAGGATTTTCATCGTCTCTCCATTCATTTTGGGTGCTAAAGTCACCATTTTTTCCATGGCGCCTTGCCTGTGGCCCAGAGCTCCTCCAGATGTCTGCGATCGCGTAATGTGTCCATTGGCTGCCAAAATCCGTGGTGAAAATGAACGCCCAATTGGCCGTCGGCGGCCAAGCGCTCAAGCGGTTCGCGCTCCCAGACCGTGTAATCATCTTCGATGTAATCTCCCACCTTGGGGGAAAGCACGAAGAAGCCGCCATTGATCCAACCGCCGTCGCCCTGCGGTTTTTCCTGAAATCCCAACACCCGGTCGCCCTCGTAGCGCAGCGCGCCAAACCGGCCGGGAGGCTGTGTCGCGGTGACGGTGGCCAGGCGTCCGCTGCGCTCGTGCAGCGCGATCACGGCGGAAACATCGATGTCGCCCACGCCATCGCCGTAGGTAAGACAAAACGCTTCGTCCGCGGCAACATACGGCAAGATGCGCTTGATGCGCCCCCCAATCTGAGTGTCCTCGCCGGTTTCGATCAGGGTAACCGACCAAGGCTCGGCCGCCACGCGGTGCAATTCCAATTCGTTGCGGCCGAGATGAAAGGTAACATCAGATGAAAGTAGAAAATAATTCTGAAAAAATTCTTTGATCACGTAGCCTTTGTAGCCCAGACAAATAACGAATTCGGTGATCCCGTGTGCGGCATAGATATTCATGATATGCCACAGGATTGGCCGACCGCCGATTTCCACCATTGGTTTGGGCTTGACGGTGGTTTCTTCCATCAGCCTTGTGCCAAGTCCGCCCGCAAGTATGACGGCTTTCATGCTTCATCTCCTATTGGTTGTGGCGAGCGTGCGACCGACATACGGCTTCGGACCTCTGTTATCATATCCAGCATCGGCGTCAGCTTATTTCTTACTTCAAAGCGCGAGATCGCCGAATCATACAGGCTGCGATATTCCGGCAAGGAAAATTCGGCCCGATCAATCGATCGCAGCACCCGCGCGGCATCGGTGACATTGGGTGGCCCATAGCACATGATCGTGTTGCGGGCGACCCATGCGGTTACAGCGGTTGTGTAGGAAAAACACAAAATGGGAACTTGCAGAACCAACGCCTCGGCCAGTACCAGCGGGTTCGGATCTTCGCGCGACGAAAGAAAAAACAAATCCATTTTCGCGATGTAGGCATAGGGATTATCCACCGAACCAGTCACAAACAGGTTGGGCAGTTTTATGCTCAGAAAATCAGCGTAGGCCAAATTGTCCGGCGCTTCATCCAACGACCAGCCTCCCACCCACAGAAAATCCATCTCGGGCATTTCCTTGGCCAATTGAAAAAAGATATCGCTCCCCTTTCGGGCGGCCGCTACACCGCACATGCCCACAACGAATCGGTTGCCAAATTCCAGCTTTTCACCCGCCGCGTTAACCGGGGGAGGCATTGGTTCATTGGCCAGCATGCGCACATCCTCGATATCGATGATGGTGCCGAAATTCTGCACGAGATCAGGCAGGAATCCGAAAATTTCCTCCATATCGGCGCCCAGCGTATCGGCGGCGAGCACCACGGCATCCACCATGCGCATAAGGTTTACTTTGGTGCCATCCAACCGCAACAGGCTGCGCAGTTCGGCAGCTTTTTCGTGACCGTGAAGGATTACGCCCCGACCGGCCTGCTTGCCCGCGATCACGAACGGCGAGGCCGCAACCGAGTTAACATAGATGATGTCGCTGTCTCGGGAGTCCAATAATTTCTTGGCTGCCCGCAGCCGGCGCTTGAACGGAACGCTATAGGCAAATTCATCGCCCTCGCACACCGTAAGTCGCTCGGTGCCGATGACGCGCTCGAGCCAGGGCACCAGCGGGCCGGGGCGCATCACGATTACGTCGACGGCGTCGTGCTCCATCAACGCCGCGGCCACCAGCCCGCCAACACGCGGCGCGCCGGTGCGTGAAGCTTCATGCAGAATAAGGGTAATGCTCACCGTATGCGTCCGTTCCTGCCTATCGCCACAAAATCTTATAGCCCATATGGCGGCAGAGGGCTGGAATCACGCGCTCAACCCCATGGGCGACCTGACCATCCATATGAAATTCAAGTACGTTGTCGCCGCCATACTCCCAATCGACTTCTTTGATCCCGGCATAGAGACGGGCGATGATTTCCGATCTCACCAGGAACATGGTGCCGCTGACGTAATCCAGTTCGCGATGCTCGCCCTGGATATCGAACAGATCAAGCAATCGTTCATATTGGTCCTGATTTTTCCCCATTATGTCACACCGCCATTCGGCGGCGGCGATAATGCCCAATTCTGGGTCGCTTTTGAACATTTCGGCGCATTCGAGCGCAATCGCCGGATTGCCGGCAAAAGCGCGCAGTAAGGTGCGCCGCCAGTAATCGCCGCGCTCTTCGCTGATGTGCGGGCTCTTTTTGGAGTGCATGAAGGCAATCACGCGGTAGCGGCTAAAGTCAATGTTGTCGAGCAGACGCACGAAGCCGCCGATGTCGCGTCCGTTGTCATTCGAGAGTTGCACATAGGCATCCGGGCAGGCCTGCCTGATCTCACGCTGAATCTGTGTGTTCCACGCAATATCAACCACATTTACGAACACATCGCGCGTGACCACATCGAAATTGCGCGCAAATCGGGCCAGTTCCGGCCACAAATCGCAGTAGAACATATGGATCAAGATGGCGACATCGATCACTTCGTGCGGTTCGGCAACCCGAACCGGCGACGCCGATATCGGAAAGTCCTGATCGATATCCTCGAGATGTAGCTGCCAGAGGCCGTACAGGCGATTTTCCCGCGTGCCGTGCTCTAAGAAATGCACGATCGCGCCGATCGTATTGCCCTTGAAATTGCTAAGGTCGGAATTCAAGCGGACGTAATCATCGGCCGACATTCCAATGGGCAAGTCCCGTACCCGGTACCCCAACCGGACCATCAAATCGCGCGGACTGCCGATCCTGCCTTCAAATTGGCCTCGGTTATGATAATGCTCGAGCGCCTCGGCATCATTCAAATTCGCGAGATCCCAGTTGGCGGCGCGGTAAAAATCGGGATCAAGGTCGACAGCCGGTGCGGCGATGGTACTGATCAATCCGCACACCGTGGCATCAATCGGCCTGTTCATGCGATAATCGGAAATCTTGCGCTCCTCGGGAAAACAAAGCGCGTGCTCCAGCGCCGTGATGCCCTCAAGCGGCCCTCCAAAATTCTTGCGGTAGACCGCCGCCGAGAAAAGGGGATGGCACGGCAAGCCGGCGCCGTCACCTTCGCGCAGGTAATGCACCAATGCGGGTTCAGACAGATTCAGCTTGTTGCGGGAGAGATAGAACTCCGGGTCAAACAGCATATTCGGCATCAAAGTTGTATCCAGGTAGCCGCGGCGCAAATAATCAACCACCGGTGGCATTTGCAAGCGGCGCCCCTGCTCATTTTCGACCTGGTAGCGGTACAGCCTGTTGTCGAACAACGGGTGGAATTCGATGTCACCCTCGTCCATGCGGCTCAGGAGCTGGGTCAGCAGGGGGCGCGGATCGTCTTGCCGAATGCAACCATTTCCGGAAAGACGATCAATATCGAATAGAGGGTGCGTCGAGAGGCGCTGATGAAGACCCGGTTGCTGCAAATAGACCAGCAACGGTGGTTGCTCGAATCGCTCGATTTGCGCTTGAATGCGCAGATACTCCGCCGAGAACAACGGATGCGGGTTGACCAGAAAGTGTTCCGGTTGAGCATACGCCAGCAGCGGAAGGGATATCTCGTTGCCGTAATCAATCTGGCTGATAAAATACGGTACATCGAACAGCAAACAGGGATTGTAATATTTACCGACCCCGATCGCGAGATAATGCGCAAAGGGAGTGAGCGGATTAGCCTCTCCCATATATTGTCGGCGATAGTAGGCGGCATCGAACAACCGATGCGGGCTAAAGCCTTTTGCCGCACCGTATGTTACGTAATGATATAGCGGGTCGCCCGCGAATTCCCCAGCTTGCTCCCGGTAATACGCCACATCAAATAACGGATGCGCCACACGCCCCGCGCGCCAGCCCACCAGCACATATTCCAGCAACGGGTTGTCCCACCCCTTCAGAAACGGCTGATAACACTCCACGTAGTGACAAGGATCAAAAAGCTCGACCAACGCCTTTGCATGTTGCTTGACCGTCGCCGATGCCATGGTACAAGCCGCCACCACGCCGGCGTAGAGCGAAGCCAGGCTGAGCCTTTGTTGCGGTCCCCAGGCCGCCTCGTCGGTCGGCAAATTGGCGCCAGATGCCAACAGCCCCAGCGCGAGGTTGGATTCCCGTCGCAGCCTATCCAGTTGGCCGTGCCGCCAGACCGGCGGTTCGGCTACGGCCGGCGACAGCCATGCCGGGGGAGCGGGGATCATGTCCACGTCTATTTGCGGATCAGGTGCCTCGGCACGGTGACGCACCATCTGTTCCACAACGCGCATCAACTCGGCGGTGGGTACGGCAGCGTCCGTGTTCGGCGGCGCCAGATTGCCCTCTTCACCAGGTGGTTCGGGCGGCACCTCAGGGTCGGCGGGGCGCGATCGGCGTAGCATCAACAGCACATCGTGCCGGGTCATCGTATTATCACTGACACGAAGGTGAGATTCGCCCCGGCCGAGAATGACTCTCAGATCGGCCGGATGCAGTAACTCCGCGGGTGATTCGGATTCAAGTCGCTCCAGCACGGCGAGTGGCGCCTCGTTGCCCCACAGCCAGAAATTAATGATAAACCCGCATTTTATGTTTGGCGCAACGCGATCAAGATCCGGACGCGGCAAATCAGCGACTAGCTCGCCAAAAGCGAGGCCCTCCATCACCACTTGTAAGCTTAGCGGGGTATCGATGTGGCGTAGATCTATCGCCCATCCAATGAGCGTGCCATCGCCCTGCGGGTGCATTGCCCCGCGAAAGCGAGGCCCGTAGCGCAGAAAAGACAAATCCGCCACGGCCTCGGCGAAATCATCTAAACGGTGCGACTTTTCAGTCTCGTCCAGCAGTGTCTTGTAGCTGATTCCCAAGCTGACCAAATCGATGCTCGCGGCGCCATCGTTAAACCGCAGTTGAATTTGCAGATCGTCCCAATTGGGGTTGAGCCGCAAATGTTCTTTCCCGATCTCTCGTAGCGCCTTGAGGGGGATATTTTGTAGTTCAAGCACAAAGCCGCATTGGTTTTCCGGCAGATACGCCACCAGATCGTCGCGAAGTTTAGACGTTGCCGCCTCGATCACCGTTACTTCGTTCACCACCAGCGCGACCGCAACCACATCAAGTGGCCGGACCAGATCCACGATCCAGCCTGGCAACAGGCCGTGATTCAGGCCGTCTATTCCGCCCCGGTACCGACTACCTTGGGTCAAATCCTCCAGCAAGGAGGTTACATGACCTGAATCGGTCAGTTGCGCTGCTGCGTCCAATAACAGGGGCGCCTTTTTCATCACTATCACCCAGTCCAAACGAAGAGCATTTCACGGTGTGGTCTTAAGGATCAACATAAAACGAGACTAACAGTCAAGGCACGTTAACGGGTGCATTGCGAATTGCCCAAGACGATCGGGCGCGCAATGGGGCGCGCGTTCTCATGTGGTTTGCGGGTTCAGAAGTTGGCCCGTTATCATGGCCGCAATCGGCAGAGCGGAGGTCGCGGCGGGCGAAGGTGCATTCAGCACGTGCAACATCCTAGCTGTCTGCTTTAGCATAAAATCATGGACCAGAGTGCCATCGCGCAAAACCGCCTGAGCACGAATCCCTGCCTCCGCCGGCAATAAATCCGCCAGGCTAAGGCTAGGACAATATTTCCTGCAGGCCTGCAAATAACCGGGACGCCACACCGAATCGCGCATTTCGGCCAGACCGATTCGATAATGTTTGCGCATCGTCCGCCAGAAGCCGGGGAAGCTCGCATATGTAGCGACGTCTCTGAAAGATATCGAGGATTTCCTATATCCTTCTCGCGCGAAGCCCAATACCGCATTGGGCCCCACAGTCACCGAGCCATCGATCATGCGGGTCAGATGTATGCCCAGGAACGGCAAATCCGGGTCCGGTACTGGGTAGATCAGATGACGCACGATGTCATTGCGGCTGGGCGGCAGACGAAAATATTCGCCTCTGAACGGCACGATCTGCAAGCCGGGATCGAGCCCCGCCAACCGGGCGACGCGATCGGATTGCAGCCCGGCGCAAGCCACCAACTGACGCACTTTAATGCTTTCTGAAGGTGTGTCGATGACGACACTGTCGCCGGTTTCCGTGATGGCGGTGACCGCTTGCCCAAGTATGATCCGACCGCCGCGCAATCTGATCTGCTCGGCCAGTGCCATGCACAGTAGCTTGTAATCAACAATTCCGGTGCTTGGGACAAGCAGCGCGGCAATCCCGGTTACCATGGGCTCGATCTCGGCCAGCGCCGCACCGTCCAGGCGCTGGGTTGCGATCGCGTTTTGCCCGGCCCGCTGCTCCAGGGCGTCAAGCCGTTCCGCCTCGACCGCGTTGGTGGCTACCACCAACTTCCCGCAAACTTCAAAGGCAATACCATGTTCAGTGCAGAAATTCTTCGTGGCGGCTTCGCCCGCTCGGCAAAGCTGCGCTTTCAGGCTGCCCGGCGCATAATAAATGCCGGCGTGAATCACCCCGCTGTTGTGCCCAGTTTGGTGGCGCGCCAGCGCCAACTCCTTCTCTATCACCACAATTCCGGCGCCAGGGCGCTGTTCACAGAGCCGAAGGGCAGTCGCAAGCCCCAAAATTCCGCCACCGATGACACCGAAATCCAACACCATCATCCGAATCCTTTCCACCACGATGAATTAATTTAACTTTTCCGGGGCAACGAGAAAAACATTGTTAGCACGATCCAAGTGTCGTCCACGGCCCTAACCGGAAAAATCAATGCTTCGTTCTGGGAAACGACAGTGTCTTCTGTGTGTAAACAAAAAAGCTCCCCACCTCGCGTCTAAATGCTTGATTTCAGCAATTTATTTCATGCGGCCGAGACTAAGCGCTCACTTGTCTGTCGCCCCGGGTGGCCACCACCACCACGCGTTCAATCTTCTTCCCTTTGGCTTCGCCAAGCGGACAATTGACAAATTTATGGATCTTCAGTCCGGCCTCATCAAACAACCCGGTCAGTTCGCTCTGGGTATATTTCCGAAGGTAAGTGCCGTCCGGTTCAAACACGCCAGAAGACACTTCCGACGGCACGAAATCTATCATGATCGTTCCATCCGCATCGATCTGCGATGCAAGGTTGGCAAGCGCCACCCGGCAATCGGGGAACAGGAAATCAAAGGTAACCGAGCAAAGGATGGCCTGGAATTTTGCACTGCCCTGCCAAAGATTAACATCACCTACTATCAACCGAATATTTTTGGAGACGAATTTTCCGCGCAACTTAGCGATGCTGGAGGCCGAAAGGTCCACCCCGATGTAGGACGAAAACGCCAACTTGCGCTTGAGTGCCGTTTGCAGCAAGCGGCCGTATCCCGGACCGATTTCGAGAATTGCAGTGTCGGCCGTGAACCGGTGCTCGGCTTGATAGATATCCCAAAGCGATTCAGCATCCATACGCTTTCCCCAGGTCAGGTCCTCGGGAGAACTTTCACCCTTCCAGCGCACCTGCGAGTGCGACAGCAACTCATCGTTGATCCCATAAACTACCGCACCAGATGCACTGCCACTGTCATAATAGGGAAGCCTTCCCGCGAAAATCTGAGTTTCGCCAACCTTCAGGCGAATATCATTCATCCCGGATATCAGATACCCACGCAGCGGGAAGGTGAAACCGCGCCTTCCATCCCCATACCCACTGTCCCGCAAATCCGGACGCAGCCAGGTCGCGGAAAGCTCGCCAATGCGTTTCCCGTTGAGTTCGATTAAAAGCGCCTCTACAGCCCCTCCCGCATCGACCCAGCCCGAAATCAGTTCAATCGAAAAGTGATCGATATGATGCTTTATCTCTATCATTCTGCTCACATCATTCAAAATTGTTGCGTCAGAGCATATTCCCGGGCGCACGCTATCGTATCGATCCGGCGCGTTCAACGATTATATTGCGGATTGTGTCCAAAGCCGTGGTGTAAGATCGGAAGCGCGCAAACGGTCCGCGCTGATCTGGTCGAAGCGAACACATCACATGCGTCTGATGGTGTGGGGTATTAGGCAATGGCTAAAAATCGCGGCCAGGGATGAACCCGCCAAAAAGCGTAACAGGGACAAAAGCCCGGGCAATCAGCGATCGCAACGCGCGGTGACGATATCCGAAAGATGCGGCACGGGGCCGCGACGCAGACGCCGAGCCTGGTTCCCAGATAGTTCCAGAGCGATATGCCAGCTTTCCGGTAGGTCTTGGCGAGGCCGGGGAGCATCTCGACAATCGGCATTAAAGACCGCGTGGGCGGCGATCAGCGGGTCATTGGCGCCGGTGATTTGGCCCAGGGCTTCCAGTTCGGCGCGGGGCGCGGCTTTAAAAAGCAAGAGGCGCTTGTCTGGCTACCCCACGAACTCCACCAGATAATTCACTCCCAAATCCCGGCTCAACTTCCAATCCCCGCGCAACGGATCGAACGACAGACCGGCGCTGTCGGTCAACCGCAGTCCGGCATCCCGGCCCATCGCCGCCATTTCCGCGGGGGTGATGAATTTTTGCCAATCATGCGTGCCCACCGGCAACATGCGCAGCAGATATTCGGCGCCCAGTTTGGCCATCAGCCACGATCTTTTGTTGCGGTTCAGGGTCGAGACGAACAATTTGCCGCCGGGCACCAGCAGCCCGGCCAGGTTTTGCAGCAGGGCCGAGGGGTCGGGGATGTGTTCGATGATTTCCAGCGCGGTGATCACCTCGAAGCGTTCGGTTTCCAACGCCAATTCCTCGGCGCGGACGCGGCGATAGGACAGGTTCAACCCCGCTCCGGCGGCGTGCGCTTCGGCGACTTTCAGCACGGACTCGGCCTGATCGATGCCAAGCACGCTGTGACCGGCCCGCGCCAGCGCCTCGGCAGCGAGGCCGGCGCCGCATCCGGCATCTAGGATGCGTGACCCAGGGGCGATGCGGGCGTTCACAAAGCCGATTCGCGCCGGATTCATGGCGTGCAGCGGGCGCATCGGCCCTTTGGGGTTCCACCACTCATCGGCCAAAGCATCGAATTTTGACACTTCTTCTACCGAGACGTTCGGTTCCATGGTTGCCCCCTTGCTGCTTTGTGCGTATGTGACGCAGCAGAGAAGCCGTTGCAAGCGGCACGTTTATCAGGTCGTAGGTTGGTTGGCATGGCCCGTATTGTTATGAAATTCGGCGGCACTTCGGTGGGCGATATCGATCGCATCAGGAATGTGGCGCGGCGCGTAAAGCGCGAGGTTGACGCGGGGCACGAGGTTGCCGTGGTGGTTTCGGCCATGTCGGGCGTGACCAATCAATTGGTGGGTTACTGCGAGGCGCTGTCGCCGCTGTATGACGCGCGCGAGTATGATGCGGTGGTGGCCACCGGCGAGCAGGTGACGACGGGTTTGCTGTCGATCGCCTTGCAGGCCGTTGGCGTGAATGCGCGCTCGTTCGCGGGGTGGCAAATTCCCGTCCGCACCGACGACGCCCATGGCAAGGCGCGCATCGACAGTATCGAAGGCGCCGATCTGGTGCTGCGCATGGGGCGCGGCGAAGTGCCGGTGGTGGCCGGGTTCCAAGGTGTGGGGCCAGACGACCGCGTCACCACTTTGGGCCGTGGCGGTTCGGATACCTCGGCGGTGGCGTTGGCGGCGGCGCTGCGGGCCGATCGGTGTGATATCTACACCGATGTGGACGGCGTTTACACCACCGATCCGCGCATTGTCGCCAAGGCGCGCAAGCTGAATAAAATTACCTATGAAGAAATGTTGGAACTCGCCTCGGTGGGTGCCAAAGTACTGCAGACTCGCTCGGTCGAGTTGGCAATGAAGGAAAAAGTGCGGGTTCAGGTGTTGTCGAGCTTTGCCGACGTCCCCGGAACCATGGTCGTGGATGAGGATGAGATCGTGGAAAAAGCAATGGTTGCCGGCATCGCCTATGCGCGCGATGAAGCCAAAATCACTCTGCGCCGGGTGCCGGATCGTCCCGGCATCGCGGCATCGGTGTTTGTGCCGTTGGCCGAGGCCAACATCAATGTGGATATGATCGTGCAGAATATTTCGGCCGATGGCACCACTGATCTCACCTTCACTGTCAATCGCACCGACCTGCCGCGCGTGAACGCGGTGTTGGAGGAAAAAGCCGCCGCCATCGGTTACGCCGAAGTGCTGACCGATTCGGACGTGAGCAAGATCAGCATCGTCGGCGTGGGGATGCGCAGCCACACGGGCGTCGCCAGCACGATGTTCCGCACGCTTTCGGAACGCGGCATCAATATCCAGGTGATCAGCACCAGCGAAATCAAGGTGAGCGTTCTGGTCGCCGCCGAATACACGGAATTGGCGGTGCGCGCTTTGCATACGGCGTATGGCCTCGATGCAGTATAAATCGCCCGAGTTGCAGCAACTCGATCACCTGTGGGCGCGTGGCCGGGATTTCCTGGGCACGCCAACCGCGATCATGGCTGGCGCGATGAGTTGGGTCAGCGAACGGCACCTGGTTGCGGCCATGTCGAACGCGGGCGGTTTTGGCGTGATCGCGTGCGGGGCGATGCCCCCGGCGCTGCTCGACACCGAAATCACCGCCACCAAGGCGATGACCGACAAGCCCTTCGGCGTTAATCTGATCACCATGCATCCGCAACTGGATGAACTGATCCAGGTATGTCTGCGCCATCGGGTGGGGCACGTGGTGCTGGCCGGCGGGTTGCCCTCGGGTGCTTCCATCAAGACGATCAAAGACGGCGGGGCCAAGGTGATCTGCTTTGCGCCCGCGCTGGTTTTGGCCAAGCGGCTGGTGCGTTCGGGCGCCGATGCCTTGGTGATCGAGGGCTCGGAAGCAGGCGGGCACATCGGCCCGGTATCGCTCACCGTGCTGTCACAGGAAATTTTGCCGCATATTCGTGATGTTCCGGTGTTCGTGGCCGGCGGCATTGGCCGCGGCGAGGCGATCTTGTCCTATCTGGAAATGGGCGCATCGGGCGTGCAGCTTGGCACAAGGTTTGCCGCGGCCAAGGAATCGATCGCCCATGCCAATTTCAAGCGGGCCTTTATCCGTGCCTCGGCCCGCGATGCCATGCCGTCGGTGCAATTTGACGAGCGCTTTCCGGTGATTCCGGTGCGCGGCTTGATCAACCAGGGCACCAAGCGTTTCAGAGACGAACAGATCGCCACCATCAAGCGCGTCGATGCGGGGGAAATCACCCGCGAGCAAGGCCAGCTTTCCATCGAGCGTTTCTGGGCCGGGGCGTTGCGCAAGGCGGTGATCGATGGCGATGTGGAAGAAGGTTCGGTGATGGCCGGGCAATCGGTGGGGATGGTGACATCCGAACAGACAGTGGCCGAAATCATCGCGGAATTGGTGCAACAGGCAACGGGGGCGTTGGCGGCTCGTCGCCAATTGGTGACTTAACATGCCCGCGCGCCGGCTGCTTGCTCGGCTGCGCGAATTGATGGCCAGCGGCCATGTGTCGCTGCCCAAGATGGTGCATCTGGTGGCCATCGAAATGGTCACCGAGGTGTGCTCGATTTACGCCATGCGGCCAGGCGATTTGCTGGAGCTGGTGGCCACCGAGGGTTTGAAGACCGAGGCGGTGGGCCACACACGGTTGCGTGTGGGCGAGGGGATTATCGGCATCGTCGCCGCCACGGCGGACAAGCTCAATCTGCCCGACGCACAGAATCATCCCGGCTTTGTCTATCGTCCTGAAACGGGTGAGGATGCTTATGCCTCGCTGCTGGCGGTGCCGGTGCGGCGCGCCGGGCGTACTTTGGGTGTGTTGGCGGTACAAAATCGCACCGTGCGGCGTTACAACGATGATGAAGTCGAGGTGTTGGAGACCGTTGCCATGTTGCTGGCCGAGGTGCTGGCGGCGATGGGCACGCGCGACGATGCCGAGCAAAATTTCGGCGGCGCCGCGGTTCCGCGTCAGTTTCAGGCCACACGTCTGGCCGGCGGCATTGTGCGCGGTCATGTGGTGATGCAAAGCGGCCTGCCGGCCCCCACCAAATTATTGGCCGACGATCCCAAGCGCGAAATGGACCGGCTGCGTCTGGCGGTCGAGGACATGCGCAAGGGGATCGACGATCTGATTTCCTCGGGTCTGCCGGATGCCCTGGATTTGGACGATAGCCCGCGCGAGGTGTTGGAAGCCACACGTTTGCTGGCCGCCGACAGCGGTTGGTTGCGCCGCTCGGCCGAGGCGGTGCGTCAGGGATTGACCGCGGAAGCCGCCGTGCACCGGGTGGCGGGCGAATTGCGCGACAAGATGCGCAAGGTGGTCGATCCTTATTTGCGCGAACGCATCGCCGATCTGGAAGACCTGGTGCAGCGTTTGCTCGTGACCCTGAGCGGCGGGGCCGCGCATGGGCCGGTGGCGCCGGAATCGATTTTGCTGGTGCGGCGTCTGGGGCCGGCGCAATTGCTGGATTGGCATGCGCGGGGCATCGCCGGAGTGGTGATCGAGGATGCGAGTCCTTCCGGCCATGCCGCCATTTTGGCGCGGGCCTTGGGTCTGCCGGCCGTGGCGGGTGCGCGCGGGGCGCTGGATGCGGCCGAAGAAGACGATTGGGCCATCATCGATGGCGACGAGGGTATGTTTTTCCTGCGCCCCGAAACCGAATTGCAACAAGGCTATGACCACGCCATCGCGGCGCGCGCGGAACGTTTGGCCAGTTACGCCTATTTGCGCGATCTGCCTGCCGTCAGCAAAGACGGCATCGAGCTGAAATTGATGATCAATGTCGGGCTGGCGCTGGAATTGAACCAATTGTCGCTGACGGGCGCCGATGGGGTTGGGTTGTTTCGCACCGAAATCGGCATGTTGGCGCGCGGCACGCTGGAGAATGTGAAGCAACAAACCGCCACCTATGGGCGGGTGTTGGATGCCGCGGGCGATAAGCCGGTGGTGTTTCGCACGTTGGATCTTGGTGGCGACAAATTATTGCCGGATCAGCGTGTGATCGAGGAAAATCCGGCGATGGGGTGGCGGTCGTTGCGCATCGGGCTCGATCGTCCGGCGCTTCTGCGCCGGCAGTTGCGGGCTTTGTTGCTGGCGGCCAAAGGGCGGCCTTTAAGCGTGATGTTTCCGATGGTGGCCACGCTGTATGAATTCCGCGCGGCGCGCGACATGTTGTTGGCCGAGGTGAAAAAAGTCTCCCCGGCGCCGGCAAGCCTGTCGATCGGCACGATGCTGGAAATACCGTCGCTGCTGTGGCAATTGCCCGCCCTGTTGGAGGAGGTCGATTTTCTATCGGTCGGCACCAACGATCTGCTGCAGTTTTTCTTCGCCGCCGATCGTGGCGCGCCGTCGCTGGCGGGACGTTACGATCTGTTGTCGGTGTCGGCGCTTGATATGCTGGAATATGTTTGCGAACAGGCCGACAAGGCGGGCAAACCCGTTTCGGTGTGTGGCGAGGCCGCATCGCGCCCGATGGAGGCGTTGGTGTTGGTGGCTTTGGGCTATCGCACGCTCTCGATGCCCGCGGGCAGTCTGTTGCCGATGAAATCGCTGCTGGCCGAAGCGGACATAGGTGCATTGCGGGGGGTTCTGTCCAGTTTGCGCAAGGGGGGAGCCTTCGATCGCAGCTTGCGGGATTCTTTGGTGACCTGGGCGTGCGAACACGGGCTTGATCTGTAACGGCGGTCGATTTGTTATTGGCCAGTAATCGATTGGCAAATGGCCGCGATTTGACGCCGGGTTGGCGTGGACAGGCGTTATTTTTTCATTACAATGTGCCGTGATGCTGCTCTAATTCATTTGCTTGGCTGGCAATTTGAGCCAAAAGGCAGTAGACCGGGGCAACGGATGATGCTGATCCTTACGGGCCTCGGCATTTTGGTTTTGAAGTTGTGAGGCAGCCGGGGTGTTGGGCGTGCGACAGATTGATGACGCTGAAATGAACAATCCAGAAGCCGTGACGAATTCGTCCGGACGTGTTTTGCCGGGGCCTTCCCGCGTGGGGGCCGAATTGCGCGCCGCCCGCGAGCGTTTGGGTTGGGATCTTGGCCTGTTGGCGACGGATCTGCGCATTCGTCTTGCCTATCTGCAAGCGTTGGAAGCGGGCAAGATCGATGAATTGCCCGCGCCGGTCTATGCGCTGGGATTCGTGCGTTCCTATGCCAAATCGCTTGGGTTGCCCGCCGAAACTCTCTGCCGCCGTTTCCGTGAGGAATTGGGCGCGGCTTCGCTTGAACCCGAATTGGTGTTCCCCACGCCGATCCGCAGCCGCACTGTGCCGTTTGGCGCCGCCGCCCTGATCGCGGTGGCTTTGGCCGTGGGCGGCTATACGGCCTGGTATAAAATTTCCGAAAATCGCCCTGGCGAGGTCGCCAGTGTGCCGCCCGTGCCGGAACGTCTGGCGCCGTTGGCCGAACCTTCGATGCCGCCGGGGCCGCCGGGGCCGCCGGGGCCGTCTGGGTCGCCTGCGCCCGCGGTGGTGGCGTCGGGCAACAACGCTGCTGGCAATGCGGCCGATGATGGCTCGGTTTCGCCCACCCAGGCCGCGGCGATCGGCGTTGCCAATCCTGCGCCGGCCTATGAACAAGCCGCCGGAACCGCCGCCACCAGCCGGGTGATGCTGCACGCCAATGCCGATAGCTGGCTGCAAGTGCATGATGGCAACGGTAATTTGCTGTTCAGCCGCATTCTGAAGGCGGGCGATAGCTGGCAATTGCCGGGCGGATCCGGGCCTTTGTATCTAACCACTGGCAATGCCGGCGGCACGGATGTGCTGGTCGATGGCAAAGCCACCGCCAGTTTGGGCGGGTTCGGCGTGGTGCGGCATGATTTGCCGCTGGACCCGGATCAGGTGAAGGAGGGCAAATTGGCGCTCCCGACCCCGGATGCGGTGTCCTCGCCCACACAGACCGATTGATCTTCGGTTTTCACCGCTTCCGCTCTGGCGATTCTAACCCTCTGGCGATTGATCCCCTCTGGCGATTGATAGCGGGGCAGGGTAAGAACGCCATGTTCTGCTCCATGTGCTGTTGGGGCCGCATTCGGAGATTGTCACGATGAGCTATCGCCCGTATCAAGATATTGCCCGCCGCAAATCGCGGCAGATCCATGTGGGAAAGGTGGCCGTGGGTGGCGATGCGCCGATTTCGGTGCAGACCATGACCAACACGCTGACCCACGATGTGGCCGGCACCATCGCCCAGATCCGCAAGGCGGAATTGGCCGGCGTTGATATTGTGCGGGTTTCCTGCCCCGACGAAGAAAGCACCAAGGCGCTGCATGAAATCGTGCGGGAAGTGAACGTGCCGATCGTGGCCGATATCCATTTCCATTATCGTCGCGCCATCGAGGCCGCCCAGGCGGGCGCTGCTTGTTTGCGCATCAATCCCGGCAACATCGGCTCGGCCGAGCGGGTGCGCGAAGTGGTGAGTGCGGCGCGCGATCATGGTTGCTCGATCCGCATCGGCGTCAACGCCGGGTCGTTGGAAAAACATCTGTTGGAAAAATACGGCGAGCCCAACCCCGATGCCCTGGTGGAAAGCGCCTTGGAGCACGCCAGGATCCTGCAGGATCACGATTTTCACGAATTCAAGATTAGCGTGAAGGCGTCGGACGTGTTCCTGGCCGCCGCTGCCTATCAGCAATTGGCCGAGGTGTGCGATCACCC
>JAJZHU010000227.1 GCA_021798375.1 Pseudomonadota bacterium
CTCGGCGGGCGTCAGATCGCGGCTTATATCAGCGCGCCAATCCTGCCAGCCGATTCCATCACGATGATTTTGGAAGCCACCAGCAGGGACGCCGTCGAGGTGCAGGATATATGCACCATCGCTCTTGCCGGACACACCACCAGCCACATCACAGCGGTGAAGGGTGCCATTTGCGATCAGGTTCACTGGCAGGATCAGATCACGCTTGGCGGCGGCATCGCGGAATTGGTCAATGGTGTCGTTCATGCCTTCACCATTGCCCGTAACGTCGCGGCCCGTTTAAGCGAATAAATCGCGTCATCGTGTTGGTCGTGGCGGACAAGCGTCGGGACCATCTCTTCCAAATTGCGCGCCAAAACGAGCATCTCGGCGTAGGTGACGGTGATCGTAAACATCTGTTCGGTGGCGCCGTTCATATTGCCCCTCCGCTCATCGCCAGCGCATCCGCCGCAAGTTGATAGAGCCTCTCGGCATTGTCGCCGCGCCCGATCATCGATTCGCGTTCTGCGATCCGAAGCCAGATCGAAGCGAGCAGCCCCGAAACATGTTGGAAATTGCCGGGGGTTTCTGATATAAAAGTCATGTCAGGGACTTTCAATTTTGAGGGCGGCACCGCGTCAACGGTTGCCGCCTTTTCCATGTCTATTTTCATTACCCGGCCACCACCGACTTAATGAAAGCATCGATGGATTCAGCCGGGATAACCGTTGCGCGCCCGATCTTGTGGGTTTTCAGCGCGCCCGATTTCACCAGCGCCCAAAACTTGGTGGGGCCAACACCGATCAGGTGCCACGCCTCACTTGGGCGATACAGGCGTCTTTCAAGCTGTCGATAGTGGGGGTCTTCTAACTTCTGCACTGCCACGAATCCTTTATTGTTCGTGACTATCCTAACCTTGCTGCCTACCGTTAGGCAGGCGCACGGAATCAGCTATCCTGTGGTATTTCATGCGGGGGTGGATAGGCAGATTCCCACTTTCCGTCTTGGGTATAATAAGGCGGCTTTCGTAATGTCTCGACGTGCTTTCTTATGACACGCTCACTCATCGACATCGATATCTCTCTCAAACAAGCCTGCACAAAACGAGAAAAAGGACCACCTTCTCTTGCCGCAGGCGCGCGACCTTTGGCGCATTTCCACAAAAACCCAAGGCTGGCGATCGTTAGTGGATCATCTGAATTGCCGGGCGCGCCAGATGTTCTTGATGATCGTAGGACTTGGGTTTCCGTAACACCAATCACGTTACGTTGGCTCCGGCTAAATTCGATAGCACCGATAAAATCTTCCAAACCATAGACTAATTCTGGTTTCCCCATATCTCCGGCGTCATAAGGCCGCAAGGCAGCTAAAAGGCGCTGTGCCGCAGCCAGGGCGATGCCCTCTTGCTTTAAAGTGACTTTTGAACTCAGTTTTGAAACTCGATGTTGTTCAAGCTTCATCTCCAATCGATCCCACCACCAAGGCAGCATATCTGGCATATCGCAACTGCCTTGAATACGAAGCTGCGCAGCACGATCAAGCGATATCGCCAAGTGTGGAAACCGTTTTTTAAATGATGTGCGAAGCACTTTTATAGCTTGAGAGACAAGCTCATCGCGCTTTCGCAGTGTTTCGCAATCAAGAACAGGGACATCCAGCGGGGCAATTGCGCTGACTTTGGCCTTGTGTGGCGGTATTTTTTTCACGCCGCGCCCTTCACCGCATCGTAGGCGTTGCCGGTGGCAGTCGTGGCTGCCTTCCGCGCTGCCCAGAGAGTTCCATACGCGGCCTTAACCGCATCGCCCGCATTGCCGACCAGATGGCTAAGAACCGCGATTTCGCCGCCCTGAATTTCGTATGGTGTGGCGATCATGTGCGCGAGAAGTGAGGCGATCCCGCGCAAATCAAGCTCGACTTGTTCCAGTTCCGCCAAGGCGGAATATGTTCTGTCGCTCATTGTGCTGCCTCCATCGCCAACAAATCGCGGGCAATCGACCAGCCAACAGGCTCGCTCAGATCGGCCCCCTCGCATGTGTGGCAACCATACACGCGGCTCTTAGCCTGCAATCCCGCGATAGTCCGGGCGGGCGTGGCGGCGATTTGACCCATCAATTCGTGATAGACATCCGCGTCGGCATAAAGCGCAGCCCAGGCCGCCTTATATTCCGGCGAACCCCATTCTAGGGTGCAAGCCCTGTCGGTTTCATCGCCGCGTTCTGCCGCAAATTTTAAGAATTCGGCACATCGCTGGATCAGTTCGGCGTCAGGGTTTCCACTGGCGGGCAGTTTCGTGCTATAGTGTGTCTGTTCAGCCATGGTTTGTCGCCTTTCGGTTGAACGCGGGGTCGGTGGTGTTGGTAGCGCCACCGCCCTTTTTTGTTGCCGGAATCCGTCCGGCGCGGATGGCTCTGGTAGTCGTCACACCCTCAATCGATCCAGGAAACGCCAAAAAATGGCTGTTTTCTGCGGTTTTTCATCGTGTTGGCCGGCTATTCAGTCTCGCCAAAGCGTGACAACCGTGACGACTGTGACGACTATTTCTCTCAGGTGGCAGTTGCCAGCATCTTTTGCTTTATCCAGGCACACCGAAAGTAAGCCCCATCCCCTATCTCTAATCTCATATGTAAGAACGGACGTAAGAGCCTTGTCAGTCGTCACAGCTAATTCATTGATTAAATAAGACTTTTCTCCCTTTCAAGAATTTCCCCCAATCAGCCATCAGCACGCGCCGCCGCTCCAGGTGATCTGTGCGGGCATAGGCGGCTTCCACCTTGTCGCGGTTGGTGTGAGCCAGCGCGGCCTCGGCAATCTCACGCGGGCAGTGGTTCACTTCGGCGCACCAATCGCGAAACGTCGAGCGGAACCCGTGAATGGTCAGGCCATCACTCAGCGCGTGCAGGGCTTTGGACAAACCCACATCGGATAGCACGGTCTTTTTGACGCCAGACGGAAACACCAGATCGTCGGGCGCGTGCTTCAAATCTTTCACCGCTTCCAATACCGCCAACGCCGCGTCATTCAGCGGCACCCGGTGCGGGCGCTTGGCCTTCATGCGTTCGCCGGGGATGGTCCAGAGTTTCGCGGCAAGATCGATCTCACTCCACCGTGCCCCGCGTGCTTCGCCTGACCGGGCCGCCGTCAAGATTGTGAACTTCAGGGTTTGATATGAGATGGCGTCTTTGCAAGCCAGATCAGACCAGAACGCGGGCGCATCGGCCCAAGCCATCGCCGCGTGATGCTCCACCTTGGCCACCCGGCCTTTGGCGGGGAGCACTTCGGATAGAAAGCCATCCCACCGTGCCGGATTGTCGCCCGAACGCCAGCCGTGTACCCCGGCATAATCGAGCACCGTCTCGATGCGCCCACGCACCCGGCTGGCGGTCTCGGTCTTCGTCTGCCAGATCGGTTCGAGCACTTTCTTCATGTGATCCAAGGTAATCTCGCCAACTTCCAGATCACCGATCACCGGATAGGCATGGGCTTCCAACGTGGCGACCCACTGTTTGGCGTGCTTGTCGTTGCTCCAACCGGCTTTATGGCTCTCGACATACTCACGCGCGACGACGCGGAACGTGCGGTCTTTGGCTTGCTGCTCGGTCTTGGTGGCGCGCTTATTCGCCAGAGGATCAACCCCGGCGCGGCGTTGCTTGCGGGCTTCATCAGCACGCTCGCGGGCGTCGGCAAGGCTCACATCAGGATATGGGCCCAAGCCCATCCAGTGTTGCTTAGTGCCGGTTTTGTAGCGATAGATCCATGAACGCGCGCCGGGCGGCTTCACCACCAGGATCAGCCCTTTGCCGTCCATGTGATAGCCTGCGGGTTTCGAACTCACCGCCTTGTCAGTCAACTTACCCACTCACCACCACCCGAATCGGTTCTACTCTTCGTGCTACACCTTAAATGCGGCTTTAGGAGAGTGCAAGCGATTAGTGGCGAACGAACATTGTGCTAAATTGGCTTTATTACCTGGTTCATCGGACCGTAAAGAAGGCCAGAGAATGAAGGTTCGGCAGTCACCCCATCCGCCAGCGTCTCCGCCAGCACATCAGGAAGTGCGCCAGTTTCGTAGGGGTGATGCAACTCGCGCCCTCCGTAACACCATCCTTTCTCGTTGCATGAGGGGGCAATATTGCAGGCGATTTTACATTCACCAGCGCAAAATCGCGTTCGATCGCCAATAAGCCCCTAATCCAAACCCTCTGCCAACGGATCAAAATTCTACCGTCACATAGGAACGCTTATCGCACCTCGCCGCTGAAGGTGCGGAGCGCCGGATTGGTGTGATCGGGCATGCTCAAAGCCGCCTTCACACCCGGACGCGCCTGCACGCGCAATGACCAATCGGCAAGGCGCGGCGCGGTTTCGGAAATGCGCATTTCCGGAAACAGGCGATCAACTCTAAAGCCGCAATGGCAGAAGAAATTAATATCGGCCAGGGTGAACATCTCGCCCGCCAGCCAGGGGCTTTTGCCGAGTTGTTCCTCGACCTTGGCGACCGCCACTTCGACCTTACGCGTCGCATTGGCCAGGTCGGCTTC